>NZ_JMKI01000003.1 GCF_000712295.1 Synergistes jonesii
CTAGTGATCCGGTGGTCCTGAGTGGAAAGGCCATCGCTCATCGGATAAAAGCTACCCCGGGGATAACAGGCTGATGCCGCCCGAGAGTTCCTATCGACGGCGGCGTTTGGCACCTCGATGTCGGCTCATCGCATCCTGGGGCTGAAGCAGGTCCCAAGGGTTGGTCTGTTCGCCCATTAAAGCGGTACGTGAGCTGGGTTCAGAACGTCGTGAGACAGTTCGGTCCCTATCCACTGTGGGCGCAAGGTATTTGAGGGGAGCCGTCCTTAGTACGAGAGGACCGGGATAGACGAACCGCTAGTGAACCAGTTGTTCCGCCAGGGGCAGAAGCTGGGTAGCCAAGTTCGGTCAGGATAACCGCTGAAGGCATCTAAGCGGGAAGCCGTCCCCGAGATGAGATACCTGATTCTGTAATAGGAAGTAAGGCGTCCGGAAGACGACCGGATAGATAGGCCGGGAGTGTAAGAGGGTAACGCCCTTTGAGCCGACCGGTACTAATACGCCGAGGCCTTAACCTCATAAATCCTTTATAAGCCTTAAAGCATAAGGCATATAAGCTTCCGGTGCCAATGGAGGGGCGGAGACACCCGGTCCCATGCCGAACCCGGCAGTTAAGCGCCCCATCGCCGATGGTACTGCGGAGGGTATCCGTGGGAGAGCAGGTCGGCGCCGGTGTAATTTGAATGAGAGGAAGATGACTACATCTTCCTCTCTTTTTTTTATTGTCTTACTTTACAGTTACAGTGCGGCCAAACGCGTGAAAGCGGGGCCCCTGAAGGGTCCCCGCTTTCGCTGTGGCCTCAAATGTTTTTTCGACTTTTAGAACAGCCCGGAGACCTTTCCGTTTTCGTCGACGTCTATGCCGCAGGCCGCCGGACGTTTCGGAAGGCCGGGCATCGTCATGATGGAGCCCGTTATTGGGATGATGAAGCCCGCTCCCGCCGACAGCCGCACTTCTCTCACCGTCAGCTTGTAGTTCGTCGGACGTCCCTTTTTGTTCGGGTCGTCCGAGATCGACGCCTGGGTCTTCGCCATGCAGACGAGCAGTTCGTCTTTGCCGAGTTCGTGGATTTTCTTGAGGTCTTTTTCCGCTTTGTCGGTGTAGACTACTCCGTCGGCTCCGTATATTTCCGTCGCTATCTTCTCGATTTTTTCTTTCGGACTCTGTTTTTCGTCGTAGAGGTAGTGGAAGGCGTTGGGTTTCTCGCAGGCCTCTATGACTTTTTCCGCCATTTTTATCCCTCCGGCCCCTCCTTTGGCCCAGATGTCGGACTCTACTACCGGAACGCCCAGTCTGGCGCATTTTTCCTGTATGAATTTGAGCTCTTCTTCCGTGTCGGTCGGGAAGGCGTTGAGGGCCACCACTGCGGGCAGGCCGTATGAAAGGATGTTTTCCACGTGTTTCTCAAGGTTGGGGATGCCGGCTTCCAGGGTTTTCATGTCTACTTTGCCGAGCTCTTCTTTTTTGGCTCCGCCGTGCATTTTTAAAGCCCTTATCGTCGCTACTATCACTACCGCCGAGGGCTTGAGGCCGGCTAAGCGGCATTTGATGTCGAGGAATTTTTCCGCTCCGAGGTCGGCGGCGAAGCCGGCTTCCGTTACGAAGTAGTCGGCTAATTTGAGGCCGTATTTCGTGGCCATTACGCTGTTGCAGCCGTGCGCTATGTTGGCGAAGGGGCCGCCGTGGATGAACGCGGGGACGTGTTCGAGCGTCTGTACGAGGTTGGGCTTTATAGCGTCTTTGAGGAGCATGGCCATCGCTCCCTGCGCTTCTAAGTCTTTCGCCGTCACCGGCTTGTCGTCGTAGGTGTAGGCGACGATGATGTTGCCGAGGCGCTCTTTGAGGTCTTCTATTCCCTGCGACAGGCAGAGGATGGCCATGACTTCGGAGGCGACCGTGATGTCGAAGCCGTCTTCGCGCGGGACTCCGTTCGCTTTGCCTCCAAGCCCTATGACTATGCTGCGCAGCGACCTGTCGTTCATGTCGAGCACGCGCCTGAATTCTATCCTGCGCGGGTCTATATTGAGGGGGTTGCCCTGCTGTACGGAGTTGTCGAGCATCGCGGCGAGCAGGTTGTGCGCCGAGGTGACGGCATGGAAGTCTCCCGTGAAGTGGACGTTTATGTCTTCCATCGGCACGACCTGGCTGTAGCCGCCTCCGGCCGCTCCTCCCTTTATGCCGAAGACCGGGCCGAGCGACGGCTCGCGCAGCGCGAGCGTCGCCTTCTTGCCGAGCTTGGCAAGGGCCTGCGCGAGGCCGACGGAGGTGGTCGTCTTGCCTTCCCCCGCCGGGGTCGGCGTGATCGCGGTGACGAGGATGAGTTTGCCGTCCTCCCTCTCCTTGATCTTTTCCCAGAGGTCGAAGGTCACCTTGGCCTTGTACCTGCCGTAGAGTTCAAGATCGTCCTCCGCTATGCCGAGCTTCTTCGCCACTTCCGTTATCGGCTCCATCTGCGTACGCTGCGCTATTTCGATATCGCTGAGATATGACATTCATACACGCTCCCTGAATTTTGTATTTAAAGCAGCGCCCCTTTTGGGCGCAAAATCTGTCCTCAACAATTAACTGTTTTAACAGTTTATCACACTTACCGTAAAATGACAGCTCTTTTTTTGTAAATGTTAATATATGCCCCGAACAATTATACTAATTTGAAGATAAATTTTTACCACGCCCCTCCATCGGAACTTTATCACAAGTATAACTCCGAGTCAAAATCTTTGCATCAATATTTCATCAATAAACGACAAAAAGCGTCAAAAGCTCAAAAGCGTAGCGCGGTAAATGGTAAAATTATCTAAACGCGCGTCTATTGCGCGATCAACTAAGAAAGCGTCGAAGGTAATGCGATGAAAAAATTTTTTGCTAACAAAGCGGTCAGAAAAGCGTTCGTCATCGCGGCCTCGTTCGCCGCGGCTGCGGGCGCGCTCCGCGCGGCTCCGGTGACGGCGGTGACGGCCGAAGAGCTGAAGTCGGTAGTTTTCAGGGCGCTGGGGCACGAGGTGCCTCAGAAATATTTTTCGCAGTACGACGGCGCGCTGACGCGCGGCGACGCGCTGCGGCTCTGCTTTGAAGCGATGGGCTGGGATTTCGTCATTAAGGCGGTGGATCAGATCGGCATCCTGCCGGAGTGGCCGGAGGCCGAGGGGATCTCGTATTTGGCGCGCACCATCTCGCCGAGGCCGCCGGAGGCGCTCGCCTCGGCGCTCGACGAGCCGCTCGGCGCCGAGGCGCTCAAGGAGGCTTCCGATTGGCTCGTGGAATGCGCAAAGAGCGTTCATTGGAAGGCCTCATTCGCGTGGAACGGCACGGAGCTCATAATGATAAAGCGCGGCGTCGGGAATCCCGCCGGCCCGGCGAACGGCGACATGAAGAAGGGCGTCAACGAGCCGATGTTCGCGGCGCTGCTCGCGGTGGACATGAAAAGCATTCCCTGCCAGATAGCGACCGCGGTCATGGTCGGTGCGAATAAGGCGCCGCTGGCGACGATCGCGGTGGAGAATTTTGGCGTCGTCGGGGGGATAAACGGCGGATACTTCGCCGGAGTGAAGCCGATAGGCGTACTGCGCCGGCAGGGCTACACCGACAGCGCCAAGTTCTGGCCGAACCGTTCGGCCTTCGGCTGGAATGAAAGGGGCGAATACGTCTTCATCGACGGCAGGGTCACGGCGAGCATTTCGAACGACCACAGCTTCGACAAATTCACCGAGGTGCTGCAGGCCGGCCCGTTGCTCGTGAAGGGCGGCGTGCCTGCTCCGAACAGCGAAAAGGTGCATCCGAACGTGCTGAACTTCCGCCATCCGCGCACCTTCGTCGGCTCGAACGGCAGGCGCGTATTCTGGGGCGTCGTCGACGGCCGCGACAGTATGCACAGCGTCGGCATGACGATAGAGGAGCTGCGGAAATTCTGTGCGCAACTCTCGCTGACGGAGGCGCTGAACCTTGACGGAGGCGGCTCAAGCTCGCTCTGGTGGCGCGGCATGACCTTCTCTCTTCCGAGCAACGCGAGCGACAGGGAACGCCCGATACCGTACGCGGTCCTGATGTTCGAGCCGGGGGCCGGAGTAAGGCAGTGAAGGCGCGGGCTCTTAGCGGCTCGCGCGCGGGTTTTTATTTTTATACGAAGACGCCGCGCAGCGTCTTCGTGTGCGGACGCAAAAGGTAAGCTTTATAAAAAGCCGCCGCTTGAAGCGGCGATCAGTTCTGCACCGAGACCTCTTCGCCGCCGGTCAGGCTGTTGCCCCCGAAGGTGACGACTTCCTCGCCCGGCGCAAGCCCCTTCGTTATCTGAACGCGCGCGCCCTCCCTCACGCCGGCGACGACTTCGCGCATTTCGGCCCTGCCTTCCTTCACGACGAAGAGATAGCTGCCGCCGTCGCCGCTGTGAAGCGCCCCCTCCGGCACTGTGACGGCGTTCCTGTATTCTCTTTCTATTATCGCGGCGTCGCCGAACATTCCGGGGCGCAGCCTGCCGCCCGCCTGTCTCTCGTTGTCGAGCGATATCTCGACGCTGCTCGTGCGCGTCTCGGGATCTACATATTGGTCGATTCGCGAGACGCTGCCTTCGAAGGTCTCGCCGGGTAGAGCGTCGAAGCGCAGCTGCACCGGCATGCCCGGTTTGACGGAAAATATTTTCGCTTCCGGCACTTTCAGCGTCGCCTTCAGCCTGCGCAGGTCGGCGATGTCGAGCACCGGCGACGACGGCGATATCATCGCGCCGGCGGTCAGGCTGTAGTCGTCGAGGACTACGCCGTCCATCGGCGCGCGGATTATGTAGTCGTCTTTCGCGGAAGCGACGCGCGCGGATTCGGCCGCATATTGGCGTTCTTTAGCGCGCGCGGCGCTGTACGCCGCAGCAGCGCTCGCGTATTCGGTCTCCATCGCGTCGAGCTGCTGCTGCGTGCTGAAGCCCTCCTTTTCGAGCCTGCGGTAGCGTTCGACGTTCGTCTTAGCGTTCTGCATCTGCGCCCTGGCCTTTTCGCTGTCGGCGCGCGCCGAAGCGGCCTGCGCGGCGGTTGAAAGTATCAGCGCGTCCTGCTGCTCGTGCTCGAGCACGCCGAGCTGCTGCCCCCTGCGCACGCTGTCGCCGGTCTTCACCGAGAGCGAAAGCAATCTGCCCGTGACGCGTGGCAGGAGCTTCACGCGCTTTTCCGCTTCGATCGACATGTTCTGCACGATCTTGTCGGATATCGTTTTATCTGCGGCGATTTTTTCGGTCTTCACTATCACGCCGGCGGGCGCGGATTCCCCCTTTTCTTTCTCGGCGAAAAGCGTCTCGCGCCTGCTGTAGACGCCGATGCCGGCTGTCAGCACGATAACGACGAGGATGGCTGCTGCTGTGTTTTTGCTCGGAAGTTTGACGACGGACATGTTAATCGCTCTCTCCATTCCATTCAGAGATCGTCCCCTCCGTCACCTTGAGCGCGACGGAGGCGATTAGGCAGTTGTAAAGCGCGCGGTTGTATTCGAGCTGCGCGAGCGTGAGCCCGGACTGCGCGTCGAGCAGGTCGAGCTGCGGCGTGACCCCTTCGCGGTAGCCGACTTCGGCGAGACGCAGCGTCTCCTTCGCGAGTTCGAGGGCTTTTTCCTGCGCCCTCATGCTCTTGCGGCTCGTCGTTATGTCGCTCCACGCGCTCTCGACTTCGGATTTTATATCGAGCTCCTTTTGTTCGAGCGCTATTCTGTTCTGCTCCTGCACGGCTTTTGCCGAGATCACGGTGCTGCGCGCGGCGTTTCTGTCGAAAATGGGCACGGCGAGGGATATCTGCGCGCGCCACGTGTCGCCGCTCTCGTCCCTCTGGCGGTAGGGGTTGGACCAGCCGCTTGAGAGTCCCGCTGTGACCTTCGGCAGCATCGCGCTTCTTTCGATCTTTATCTGGTTTTCCTGATAGCGGATCTGCTCCTCAAGGCGTTTCCTGTCGGCGCGGAAGCGCTGCGCGAGCAAAAGCGACGCCGCCTTGTCTCCCGAGACGGCCGGCTCGTAGAGGTCGCCGGAAACTTCGCGCGCCTCCCGCGGCTCTATCCCCATGTAGTTCATCAGAGAGATCAGCGCGTTTTCGTAAAGCCCGCGCGCCGTCGCGAGGTCTGCCGAATTTTCCGCGAGCTGCTGGCCGGCGCGCATCACTTCAAGCTTGTTCGCGAGGCCGAGCTCCGCCATTTTCTTGACCTGCTTCAGATGCAGCTCCGACGTCGCCACCGCGGCCTCTTCGGCCTCTATCTGCTTTTTCTTCAGAGAGACGTTGTAGAATCTCGCGTAAAGCTCACCTGCCGCACCGTTTTCGGCGTCGGCTATGGCCATCTCGGCGATCGTCTTCAGCTGAGGCGCCTGAGCGCGCATCGCGCTGTTTTTGCCGCCGGAGTATATCTCCTGTTCGAGCGAGACCGCCGCGCTCCTGCCGCTGCTTCTCTCCGAGCCGTCCGCTGTTTGAGGCTCGCGCTGCGCGTCGGCCGCGGCGGAAAACGACAGGGACGGCAGCAGCGTGCCGTCGGCCTTTATTTTGAAGGCGTCGGCCTTGGCGAGCTCCTGCCTTAGGCTTTTCAATTCGGCGTTGTTTTCGAGCGTGATCCGCAGCGCCTCGCCGATGCAAAGCGGCGTGCGCTCCGCCTGCGCGGCGGAGCAGAGCGCGAAGGCCGCGAGCGCGGCCGCGAGACATTTTTTCATCTTCATCTGACGCCTCCCCCCTGTCGTTTCAGTCTCCTGTATGCGCTGTAGCGGCGCAGCCTGACGCGCGACCAGTCCATTGCGTCGTCGAGTATCAGATAGACGACCGGGATGACGAAGAGCGTCAGCAGCGTCGACGTGAAGAGCCCTCCTATGACCGCGACGGACATCGGCTGCCTCGTCTCGCCTCCCTCCGAGAGCGCGAGCGCGACGGGCAGCGAGCCCATCATCGTCGAGACCGTCGTCATAAGTATGGCGCGCAGGCGCAGCGGCCCGGCCTTGACGACCGCCGCAACCTTGTCGTCGCCGGCGGCGCGCAGCTGGTTGATGAAGTCTACCAGCAATATCGCGTTGTTGACGACGACCCCGACCAAAAGGATGATGCCCATGAAGCTCATCACCGAAAGGCGCAGCCCCGTCAGCGCGAGCAGGCCGAAGGAGCCGGCCGTCATCAGAGGCAGGGAGAACATCACCGTGAAGGGATGGACGAACGATTCGAACTGTATCGCCATCACCATGTAGACGAGGATTATCGCGAAGACGAGCGCGGTGCTCATGTAGCCGAAGCTCTCCTTCATATGCTCGGAGTCGCCGGCCGGCACCATGCTGTATGTTCCGTCCTGCGGCGCGTACTTTCTGAAGACTTCCTCCATTATTTTTATCCCGTCGCCGGGGGATATCCCCTCCACGTTCGCCCCTATCTGCAGCGAGCGCTGGCGGTTGTATCTCTTTATAACGTTGGGAGCGTTGCCGATGGAGCTTTTCACGATTCCCTCGGCGGGGATCGTCTTGCCGCCCTTAGTCGTGATGAGAGTCTTTAAAACCTTTTCCGGATCGTCGCGCCCCTCCTTCTCGGCGCGTATCGTTATGTCGTAGCGGTAGCCGCCCTCGTTGAAGGAGCCGCTCTTGTCTCCGGCGAACCAGGTCAGCATCTCGTCCGACAGGTCGCGTATGCTTATGTTGAGGTCGTCGGCCAACGCGCGGTTCAGCGCAAGGTTTATGCGCGGCTTTTTCATCTGAAGGTCCGTCGTTATGTCTACGAGCCCGCGCGCATGTTCGGCGAGATCTTTTTTGATCAGCTCCCCGAGATCGGCGAGGGCTTCGCTCGTCGGCCCCTGTATGACGAGCGTGATGTCGGAGCCGCCCCACGTCCCCATCTTTATGTCGGCGTCGCGGAAGCGCACGAGCTTTTCGCGCAGCCTCTTCATGACTACGGCGGCGCGCGGGCGCAGATGCCTGTCTATCAGTTCTATATTCAGCGTGGACTTGTAAATCTCTTCGCCGGCGCCGCTGCCCACTACCCCGTAGGTGTAGGCGACGGCGTCGTCCTGCTGAATCATATCGACCATTTCCTTCGTGACCTGCTCCGTGACTTCGAGCGCGGTGTCGGCCGGCAGCTCGACTTGTACGCGCAGGCGTCCTTGGTCCTCGCTGGGGAAGAACTCGGTGCCGAGCGACGAGGCGAAGGCGATGCCGAGTATAAACAGCCCGAGCGCTGCGCCCATCACGCTCTTTCTGTGACGGACCGCGAAGCCGAGCGCCGCGCGGTAGCGCGACTCAAGCCAGAGGAAGGGATACTCCATCCTGCGCTGAAGCGGCGAAGGCTCTCTGCCGCGGCCGAGGATGCGCGAACAGAGGAAAGGCGTCAGAGTCAGAGAGATCAGCAGAGAGATGGAGATCGTCGTCGCGACGGTGACGCCGAAGGAGTTGAAGAAGCGCCCCATCATGCCGCCCATGAAGGCGACGGGCACGAAAACCGCAAGGGTCGTCGCGGCCCCCGCCAGCACCGCGAAGGCGACCTCTCCCGTGCCGTCCTCGGCGGCGCGGAAGGCGCTCTTTCCGCCCTCCTTGTGGCGCGAGATGTTTTCCATGACGACTGTGGTCGCGTCGACGACCATGCCGACCGCGAGCGACAGCCCCATCATCGACATGTTGTTTATCGTGATGCCCATCCAGTAGAGCACCGACATGCTGCCGAGCAGGCAGACGGGTATCGTGATGACCGCGACGAAGGTCGCGCGAATCGTGCGCAGGAAGAGGAACATGATTATTGAGGTGAGGCATATGGAAGCGACGATGTCCCAGAAGACGCCGTTCATCGAATTGACGATGAATTTCGCGTTGTCCGCCACGACGACGAGATTCGCGCCCGGCGGCGCTATTTTGTTCAGCTCCCCGACCCTTTCCCTGACGAGGCGCGAGAGGAAGACTTCGTTCGCGCCCTTCTGCTTGCGTATCATGACCATTATCGTCGGCCTGCCCTCGTAGAGCGAGCCGCTGCGCTTGTCCTCGAAGCCGTCCTCTATGCGCGCGACGTCGCGCAGCCGTATCACCGCGCCGTTCCTCACCGCGACCGGCAGATATTCGAGCTCCGCGGCCGAGGAGTATTCCCCTTCGATTCTTATGCCGTACTCCCGCGTGCCGGTCTCGACCCTCCCCGCCGGAAGTTCGACGTGTTTGTTGTATATCGCGTTCTTGATGTCCTTAGTCGTCAGCCGGTAATTTTCGAGGTCCTTCGGCCTCAGCCAGACGCGCATCTCGCGGTCGCGGAAGCCGGCCAGCTGGACGCCGCCGACGCCCCTGACCGTCTGCAGGCGCTCGGTGACGATCTTGTCGACGAAGCGCGACAGAGCTTTCATATCGGCGCGCCCGTCGTTTTTGACGGCGATGTTCATTATCGGACGGTCAGAGGGGTCGAATTTGTCGACCTGCGGATCGTCGCAGTCGTCGGGAAGGCTGTTCGTCGCCATGCTGACCTTGCCGCGCACGTCGGCCGCCGCGAAGTCGACGTTTCTGTCGAGCTCGAACTCGACGACTATCACGGAGCGCCCCTCGTAGCTGCTCGAACTCAGATTTTTGATTCCCTCTATCGTATTTATGCGCGCCTCGAGCACGTCGGTAACGTCGTTGTCGATGATCGCGGGGCTCGCGCCCTCCATCGCCGTGCGCACGACGACGATGGGGAATTCGACGTTCGGCATGCGCTCGACGCCGAGATGCCTGTATGAATAAACGCCGAACACCACAGTGGCGATCGTTAGTATAAGGACCGTGACGGGGCGTCGCAGGGACAGCTCGGTAATTTTCATAAAACAACATCACTCCCGGCAAAAGGGCAAAAGGCCACCATAATGAACTATTATACAGCCCTTTTGTGTGAATTTTGTGATGCGCAGGAAAAGATGACGCGGCGCTCCTTTGCTGCCTCCTGAGCCTTTTGCGTGTATAATACTGGAACTGTGTATTATGATTCATCGGAGGTCTTTGTTTGGCTGGCATACGCAGGAGCGGGGTTCTTATGCATATATCGTCGCTGCCGGGGCGTTTCGGCTGCGGAGACTTAGGCGAAGGCGCGCGGGCTTTCGCGCGCTTCCTCAGCGGCGCCGGCTTCTCGCTCTGGCAGACACTGCCTCTCTCTCCGACCGATCCCGCGCTCGGCGATTCACCGTACAGCTCGCCCTCCGCCTTCGCGGGGAATTATCTCTTCGTCAGCCCCGAGCTGCTGCGCGAAGAGGGGCTGATCTCGCGCGAAGAGGAGGAAAGATTCAAGACCGCTTCAGAAAGGCGCGCCGATTTCGGACGAGCCTCTTCCTGCCGGAAGGAGCTGCTGCGGGCGGCGTGGGAAAATTTCC
This sequence comes from Synergistes jonesii, assembly GCF_000712295.1. Lineage (NCBI taxonomy): Bacteria > Thermotogati > Synergistota > Synergistia > Synergistales > Synergistaceae > Synergistes > Synergistes jonesii. The sequence continues at coordinate 10,295 of NZ_JMKI01000003.1, forward strand.
GCGAAGCGCGCGGACGCTTCGCGGAAATGCGAGCCGACTTCGAGCGCTTCCTGTCGGAAGAAGACTTCTGGCTTGCGGATTACGCGCTCTTCCGCGTTCTGAAAGAAGAAAATTGCGGTAGATGCTGGGCGCGGTGGCCGCGCGGTTTCGCCTTCCGCGACGAGGCGGCGCTTGCGGAGTTCGCGCGGCGGCGCGGCGGAGAAATACTTTTCGTAAAGTTCGCGCAGTTCCTCTTTTACAGGCAGCTCTCGGCGCTTTCCGACTGCTGTGCGCGGCTCGGCGTGACCCTCTTCGGCGATATGCCGATATACGTCGCGTGGGACAGCGCCGACGTCTGGGCGAACCGCGAGCTCTTCGATCTGAACGAGGATGGGACGCTTCGCGGCAAGGCGGGCGTACCGCCGGATTATTTCAGCAAGACAGGGCAGCTGTGGGGCAATCCGCTCTATAACTGGGACGCTATGAAGCGCGACGGCTTCCGCTGGTGGCGCGCGCGCATGTCGCATACGCTGAAGCACTGCGGCGCTGTGCGGATAGACCACTTCCGCGGCCTATGCGCGTACTGGGAGGTCCCCGCCGACGGAGAGACCGCGGCGCAGGGCAGCTGGCGTCCGGCGCTCGGGCGCGAAATGCTCTCCGCCTTACGCGCCGACGTCGGCGCGGCGGAGCTGCCGCTCGTAGCCGAGGACCTCGGGGTCATCACCGACGACGTGCGCGCGCTGATGGAAGATTTCGCGCTGCCCGGCATGAAGGTGCTGATGTTCGCCTTCGGCGGCGGCGCGGACAACCCCTATCTGCCGCACAACCTCCCGCGGCGTTCGGTGGTCTACACGGGCACGCACGACAACGACACGGTGCGCGGCTGGTGGAAAGAGGGCGCGTCGGAGGCGGAGAAAAAAAATTTCACCGCCTACACGGGCGCGGAGATAACGGAAGAAAACGCCGCGCGCGCAATGGCGCGCATGGCGCTGTCGTCGACGGCCGACACCGCGGTGATACCGATGCAGGACATACTCGGGCTCGGCTCGGAGTGCCGGATGAACACCCCGTCGCTCAAGAACGGGAGCTGGCGCTGGCGCCTGCTGCCGGGCGAGCTTGACGAGGCGGCCGAGATCGGACGCCTTTACAGGGAAATGAACGCTATCTATGGACGCTGTGAATAGGTTTGACAGACAAATGAATCACCTCCTTGCATCGAGGGCGGTCTACCGCCGGGCGGGGCGCGATTACCGCGAGTTCATCTTCTTCGCCTTCATGGCGCTGTCGCTCTTTCTGAAATTTTATTTCTTAGAGGGCGAGGTATCGGGACGCGTAACGAGGCAGCCTATCTCCGTCGCGGCCTCCGCCGCCTTCTGCGTCCTGGCGGTCACGCTGCTTTCGCTCGCCTGGAGGAGGGCGCGCCTGCCGCTGTCGCTCGCCTGCGACCTTCTTCTTTCGCTGCTCGTGCTGACCGACGTGCTGCATATGCGCTACTACTCCGACCTCTTCTCCTTCCACAACATCGGGCTCTCTGCTCAGGTCGGCGACGTCTCGGAATCGGTCTTCGCGCTCTTCTCGACGAAGGATCTCCTCTACTTCGCCGACATCCCTCTGCTCTACCTCTATTACAGGATATTCCGGCGGATATCGGTGCATCCCTTCTTCCGCGCCGTCACAAGCAGGCGCTTAGCCTGTGCGGCGCTGCTGCTCGCGCTTTCGTCGTCGGCGATCGCCTACCGCGTCCACAGCTACAACAAAAAAATCCGAGGCGTGCTGCGCTCGATGTGGGACCGCCCGGCCGTCTGCAACAACGTCGGGGCCGTCACCTACCGCCTCGCCGACACCTGGAACGCGGCGCGAGACCGGGCGAATAAGCGCACGCTCTCGGAAAGCGAGGTAAACGAAGCGAAGGAATGGTACGACGCTCAGCGTGCTTCCTTCAGCGTTCCGAAAGGCGTATTCGGCGCAGCTATAGGCAAAAACCTGATAGTGATCCAGGTCGAATCCCTTCAGCAGTTCGTGATAGGGCTGAAGTTCCTGGGACGCGAAGTGACGCCTAACCTCAACGAGTTCGCGCGCTCCGTTTCCTTCGCCGGCTCGGCCTACAATCAGACCAGCTCCGGCAACAGCTCCGACGCCGAATTCCTCGCGAACGCGGCCTTCTACCCCGCTTCGGCCGGAGTCGCCTACACGCGCTTCGCCGGCAACAGCTACGAGGCCCTGCCGAAATTCCTCAGAGAGAGAGGCTACAGGGCGATCGCGATGCACGGCGACAAGGCCGGCTTCTGGAACAGGGGACACATGTATCCGGCGCTCGGCTTCGAGCGCTTCGTAAGCAAAAAAGATTACAGTGTGGACGAGGTCATAGGCATGGGGCTGAGCGACAAAAGCTTCTTCACGCAGTCGCTGGCGATGCTGAAAAACGAGAAGCAGCCCTTCTACGCCTTCCTCGTAACCCTTTCGAGCCATTACCCCTTCAACTGGGAGGCGCTCGCCAAGCGCGCGGATTTCAGCATCGACGGATACAGGGGCACGGTCGTCGGCAACTATCTGAGCGCGATACACTATCTCGACCGCGAATTCGGCGAGTTCGTCAAGGGGCTGAAGGCCTCCGGCCTTTACGACGGCAGCGTCGTAGCGGTATACGGAGACCACACGGCGATACCGCGCTGGGATTCGCCGGCGCTTTCAAGGCTGCTCGGCGTAGACTTCTCTAAGGATCACAACTGGCGCTACACGCAGCGCGTGCCTTTGATGATAAACGTCCCGGGCGTCAAAAAGCTGCCCGTAAGCGCAAATAATTCTTTCGGCGTGATAAATCTCCCGCGCACGCTCGCGCTGCTCTTAGGCTTCGATTTCAGATACGGGCTGGGCGCGGACATGTTCGACGGCGCGCAGCGCCCGGTGATATTCAGAAACGGCTCGTTCATGGCGGGCGACGTCTTCGTCGCGCCGCAGAGCAAGAGCGCCGTGAACGTGAGGAGCGGCGAAAGCGCGGACTACGGCGAATACGAGGGAATGGGCGAAGCCGTGAAAAAGACCTTAGCCGTGAGCGACAGGATTCTCGAGTACGACCTTATGCCGCGGATGCTCGAAGGGGGAAAGGAATCCGCGCGATGAGGCTCCCGACGAAGGCTTCCCCCCTAGAGCTGAACGGCTGGCATTTCACCGCGCTGCTCTTCGCGGCCATCTGGCTGAAATTTTTCAGCGTCGACTACGCGATAGCCGACGTGCTGAACTGGCCTTCGTTCGGCTCGTCGTCCTTCCACGTGCTGCGCCATACCGCGCGCGCTCTCGCGGTATGTTTGCCGTCGCTCGGCGCGATAATATGCCTCACAGTCCCGCTCGCCTTCGTGCCGAAGAAGCGCTGCGCCGCAGCGCTCTTGATATTCGATCTGCTGCTCTCGGCGCTGGTGATGACCGACAGGCTCTTCGTGCGCTACTACGGCGACATATTCATATTTCACGACCTGCTGCTGCTGCCGCAGACCGGGCTGATAACCAAATCGATCTGGGCGCTGCTCAAGCCGTGGGACGTGCTCATATTCGCCGACATCCCCCTTTTGCTGTGGCTGCTGAAGAGCGGAAGGCTCCGCGTCGTCTTCGGCGAAACGAGAAAAGTGAAATTCAGGGCCGCGGCGGCGCTCATAATCGTTTCGATCATCGTGCAGTGCGCCGCCTGCTGGCATCTGAAAAGATTCCGTCCGAACATCATCAACGCTATGTACGACCGCCTATCGGTCTGCGCGTGGGTCAGCTCCGCGACGTTCCACTGGTGGGATTTCGTATCGCTCTCACGCGAACTGCTGACGCCGAAACATGTGCCCTGCGACACGGTCGACGAAATTTCCCGTTGGTTTGCCGGGCGCGCCGCGCGCGGACGCCCCAAGACGCGAGCGAAAAACCTGATTTTCGTGCAGTGCGAGGCCCTGCAGTACTTCGCGGTCGACCTTGAGATAGACGGCGTCCCCGTGACGCCGAATCTGAACCGCTTCAAAAACGAATGCTACTACTTCCCCAACGCCTGGAGCCAGGCCGCCGGCGGCAACAGCGCCGACGCGGAGTTAATGGCGAACACGGGGCTTTTCCCCGCGGCGTCGGGAGCCGCGTACTCCCTATACGCCGAAAACGACTACAACTCGCTCGCCCGCGCGATGCGCGCGCGCGGAGCGCGCGCCGTCGTCGTGCAGGGGACTAAGAGCGCCTTCTGGAACTGCCACAGGATGCACCCTAAGCTCTGGTTCAACAAACAGTACAGCCAGAACAGCTACCCCGACGACGAGGCGATCGGGCTCGGCCTGAGCGACAGGGTGATATTCGGGCATGCGCTCGAAATAATGCGGGGGATGCGCTCTCCCTTCTACTGCTTCATCGTGACTCTTTCGAGCCATCACCCCTTCGACTTCGAGGGTATCCCCAAGGACTCCCTGCCTCTGCCGGGCGCGCTGAAGGACACTCTGATAGGCAATTATCTTCTCTCGCTGAATTATTTCGACAGGCAGTTCGGAATGTTCGTCGAGGGGCTGCGCGCCGGCGGGCTGCTCGACAAATGCGTCATAGCCGTCTACGGCGACCACCCGGCGATCCCGGCCGCGCATAAAGAGGAGCTCGAAAGGCTCTTCGGCGGCAAGATCGACGGCGCCGTCGACTGGAAGATGACGCGCCGCGTCGCGATGATGCTGCGCACGCCGGAGAGCGCGAAATCTCCGCGCGTATATCTGCGCAACTGCGGGCAGATGGATATACTGCCCACCGTCTCGGCGCTGCTCGGGCTGAACATCGAGACGACATTCGGCAGCGACCTCCTCTCCGAAAAATCCGACGAGTTCGTCGTCTTCCGCAACGGGAGCTACATTGCCGGCGACGTCTTCGTCGAGCCCGCTGCTGGAAGGGCGACCGACCTTTCGACCGGCGCGGCCGCGGACGCGAAGGATTTTTTGGCTCAGACCGACGAGGCCGAGCGCCGCCTGCGCTACAACGATCTGATTTTAGAGAACAATTTAATTAACGAAATCATAAAAAGATAAGAATAAGATTGTAATTCGCTGTTTTGAAGGGTATCATAACCCTGTATGCAGAAAACAGAGGTGGCCTCGATGAACAGGACTGAATTATTTTACTGGCTTATCTGGTGGGGCTGGTGGATCATACAGTTTGTCCTCTACACCTTCCTCACGGCGCTGATGTGCGACGGTATATATCAGCTGATCGTAAGTTTCCGCGGCTTCTGGAGCCAGAAAAAGCTGCCGCAGGCGAAGCGCTACCGCAGGTTTGCGGTGCTCGTGCCGGCGCACAACGAAGCGGCGGTCATAGCGCCGCTCCTGGACAGCCTGGCCGGGCAGAATTACCCGAAGAATTGCTATAAGGTCTACGCGTCGTGCGACAACTGCACCGACGACACCGCCGAGATCGTCCGCGCGCACGGCGCGGCCGCGCTCGAACGCTTCGACAGGGAGCACAACGGCAAGACGTGGAACGTCCGCTGGGCCCTGACGAAAATCCCTTTCGAAGAGGTGGACGCGCTGGCGATGTTCGACGCGGACAACTTGGCCGACAAGAACTTCCTGATGTCGATGAACAACTACATGGAGCTTCACCCGGAGGCAGAGGCGATACAGGGCGTGCTCGACGTAAAGAACCCCGACGACAATTGGCTGACGCGCTCCTACGCTCTGGCCTACTGGTTCACGAACCGCTTCTGGCAGCTGGCGCGCGGCCTGTGGGGGCTCTCCTGCACGCTCGGCGGCACCGGGCTCGTGATACGCACCGCGACGCTCGAAAGAATCGGCTGGAACCTGCAAAGCCTGACGGAAGACCTCGAAATGTCGACGCGACTGATACTTTCCGGCAGCCGCGTGCACTGGAACGACGCGGCGATAATCTACGACGAAAAGCCGCAGGAGATGGCGGTGTCGAGACGCCAGCGCACACGCTGGATGCAGGGTCACTACTGGGTCTTCTGGCATTACGGCTGGGACGCGCTCAAGGCCTTCTTCGTGACGCGCCGCCTGCAATATCTCGACCTCTTCCTCTACCTGCTCGCGCCGGTGAAGTCCTGCCTCGGCATAATAATCATGATCGGGGGCATGGCCTTCACGCTCGTGAACAACATGCTGCTGTACCCCTCTTCGGATATTCCGCAGTCAGCGCTCGAATGGACGCTCTTCTTCGGGCTCCCCCTCTTTTCGATAATTTTCTTCTGCTTGCTCTGCGCGATAGCCGGCCCTTCGTTCCACGAGAAAAGGTTCACGCTGCGCTACGTGAAGGACACCTTCGCCTACTTCTGGTTCGGGCTGACGTGGATACCGATACTCTTTAAAGCCGCCTTCCTCGCGAAGGACCAGGGCAACTGGGTGAAGACTGAGCACACGCGCGGCATTTCGCTAGGCGACGTCGGCAAACCGTAAAAAACTCTATGACGCAGCTCTCCCTTTTAAAAACGCGGCGCTTCCTGCCGCTCTTCATAACGCAGTTCGCGAGCGCCTTCAACGACAATCTTTTCAAAAACGCGCTCGTCACGCTCGTGACCTTCCGCCTAGCGGAGGAGCACGGGCTCGACTCCGGGATGCTGATAACCGCAGTCTCCGGGATATACATACTGCCGTACATCCCCTTTTCGTCGCTTGCGGGGCGGCTTGCGGACAAGTTTGAAAAATCCGCGCTGATTCGCAGAATTAGAGGCTCGGAAGTACTTATCATGTGCGGCGCGGCCGCGGCGCTCATCGCCGAAAACCTCTGGCTGCTCGTCCTATCCCTCTTCCTGGTCAGCACGAAGTCGACCTTCTTCGGGCCGCTGAAGTTCAGCATACTTCCGCAGCACCTGAGGGAGGAGGAGCTCGTCGCCGGAAACGGACTCGTCAGCGCCGGCACGAACATCGCGATAATAACGGGCACGCTCTTCGGCGGGCTCTTCATACTGTCGTCGCGCGGCAGCCTGAAAATCTCTGCCGGAATCATCGGCGTCGCGCTCGTCGGCTACATTTCATCGCGCTTCATCCCGAGGGCCGAGGCCGCGGCTCCGTCGCTTGCTATCGGCGGCGGCCTGCTGCGCTCCACCTGCGAAATGCTTTCCTATCCGCTGTCGAATAAAAACATCTTTCTTTCGATACTCGGCATATGCTGGTTCTACTTCTTCGGCTCTGTCTTCCTCACGCAGCTCCCGACCTTCACCAAATTTTCGATGGGCGGCAACGAGCAGGTCTCGACCTTCTTCCTCGTGGTATTCTCGCTCGGCGTCGGCGCCGGCTCGGTGCTCTGCAACAGGCTGCTGAAGGGACGCGTCAGCGGCAGGTATCTCGCTTTCAGCCTGATAGAGATGAGCGTCTTCATCGTCGCGCTTTACCTGCTGAGCCTCGGCGTTCGGCGAGGCTCAGCGCTTCTTTCTCTTGGGAAATTCCTCTCGCAGCCGCTCTCCTTCGGGATAATTTTCTCGATGCTGATGGCGGCCGCAGGCGGCGGACTTTACAGCGTGCCGGTGTACGCGATGCTTCAGAAGATGACGCCGCCGACTCATATGTCGCGCGTGATAGCGTCGCTCAACGTGATGACCTCGCTCGCGATGGTCGCCGCCGCGGCGATGTCCGCCGCGATGCTCTCGGCGGGGCTTCCCGTCACCGCGATATTCCTCGCGCTCGCGGCGCTGAACATCCTGATGATACCGCTCGCAAATAAAATAAAGAGGGGCAGCGATGAATGACGTCGAAATAAGGAAAGAAATAATCGAAACCGCGGTCGATATGTACCGAAGCGGCCTCGTACAGGGGACGGGCGGAAATTTCAGCTCGCGCTGCGAAGGCGGCTTCATAATCACGCCCTCCGGCATGGCTTACGAGCTGCTGGCGCCGGGAGATCTGCCGAAGCTTTCCCTCGGCGGCGAGATACTCGAAGGCAGCCGCACGCCGTCGATAGAGAGCGCGCTTCATGCCGCCGTCTACCGCATGCGCCCCGACGTCCGCGCGGTCGCCCACACCCATTCGATATATGCTACCGCCGCGGCCTCGCTGCGCCTTCCTCTGCCCTGCCTCACCGACAATCAGGCCGTGACGTTCGGCGGAGAGATTCCCGTTGCACAATACGCGCCGATAGGTACGCCGGAGCTCGCGCGAAACGCCGCGGCGGCGCTCGGGAGCGGTGCGGCCGTGTTGATGGCGAATCACGGAGCGCTCTGCGTCGGCGAGAACATGCGGCAGGCTGCCGAGCGCTGCGCGATGCTGGAAACTTTCGCGAAAATATTTTTCATCGCCGCGTCGGCCGGCGGCGGAAAGGCGCTGACGAAGGAAGAAGCCGAAAGAGAAGCCGCCGATATGGCGCTGCGCTACGGACAGAAATGACGAATGGGGACCTTGCGGGAAAATAAGCGGGAATAAAAAACAGACCGACTGAACAGACGGTCTGTTTTTTTATTTCTTCTTTGTCGCTTTTCCGTAAGACGGACTTACAGAGAAATAGCGCTCACCGGGCATGTCGCCGCGCAGGCGCCGCACTCGACGCAGCTGTCCTGATCAACGGAAGCCTTGCCGTCGTTCACGGAGATAGCGGAAACGGGACACACGCCGACGCAGGCCTCGCAGCCTACGCATACTGACTGATCGACTGTTGCTTTAGCCATCTTAAGAAGTCCTCCTCTATTTTTTGCCTCATAGTTCCGCGCAGGCGATTCCCACGCGTACCCTATTCTATCGTGAAAGCTTCGAGCTTTCAACTGTCATTTTTAATTGAAAGTAAACATAAATGACGGAATCTCTGAGATAAATTAACCCTATATCGTATATTATGCACATTTACTCTGGACAAAATAGTGCGAAATGTAATAAAATATGAACGAAGTAGGGATAATGGTTTCAATCTCCCTCTTCGTAGAGTGTTTTATTTTTGCGTCCTTACTATATGCCGCCAAGGAGGTGCCGTAAGAGGCGGAGGCGCGTTTTCTGTCAGCAGAATGTACTTTTTCTAAATTTTGAAAGGGGAGTTGGTTTATTTATGACTCAGGAAACAGCAAGAGAGCCAAAGGCACCGTCGTTGCTGCTGTCGGTGCTCGTATTTCTCGTCGTCGCCGCGCTCATCGGCATGGCGGTCCTTTATTGGGAGACGGATATCCACCTCGTCCTCATCTTTGGAGCGCTTTTCGCTGGATGCGTCGGCGTTTTCTATCTCGGAAATCCTTACTCAAAAATTGAAAAGGGCGTTATTGACGGCATAATGGTCGGTATGCAGGCCTGCCTCATCCTCTACACGGTCGGGCCGCTGATCGGCTCCTGGATCTGCAGCGGCGTCGTCCCCAGCATGATCTACTACGGCCTGTCGATACTCTCGCCGTCGATATTCCTCTTAGCTACGCTGCTCATCTGCTCGATCGTTTCGCTGGCTACTGGTACCTCGTGGGGCACTGCGGGAACGGTCGGCATCGCCATCCTGGGCATAGCTGTCGGACTTGGAGTCCCGGCGCCGATGACGGCCGGCATCATCATCTGCGGCGGCTACTTCGGCGACAAGATGTCCCCGCTCTCCGATACGACGAATCTTGCGCCGGCGGTCGCGGGGACGGACCTTTTCCAGCATATCCGCGCCATGTGCTGGACCTCCGGCCCGACGTACTGCATCGTCGTCGTGATCACGCTCGTCCTCGGCTTCAGATATGCCGGCGGTCAGCTTGACTACGCAAAGATCGACGCCATCAAAACGCTGCTGGCGGCGGAATTCTGGATCAACCCCGTCACGCTCATAGCGCCTGTGGCGGTCATCGCTCTTTCCGCGATGCGCAAACCGGCTATCCCGGCCCTGTGGGTCGGCGTCGTGATCGCCGTGATTTTCGCGCTCTTCCAGGGCAACAGCTTCGGCGACCTCCTTGGCATCATGCAGGACGGCTACAGCCCGGCCCTCTCGGCCGATATAGCCGGCGCCGGCGAAGACGCCGCGGCTCTCGCCAAGCTGCTTGCAGAGAACAACATAACGCTCGACCCGAAGATTGTTGCCGAAGCGGCGAACGACATCGTCTCGCTGATGGAGCGCGGCGGCCTGCAGTCGATGAACTGGACGATATCCCTCATCCTCTGCGCTTTCTCCTTCGGCTGCACGATGGACAGCTGCGGCTTCCTGAAGGTCATGCTCAACGCGATAATGAAGCCCGTCAAGTCGGTCGGCGGCCTCGTCGTCGCCGTCATCGCCTCCTGCTTCATCTGCGACCTCTTCCTCGGCGACCAGTACCTCTCGATAGCGATGCCGGGGACGATGTTCAAGAGCGAATTCGACAGAGTCGGGCTGCATCCGAGGATGCTCTCGCGCTCGCTGGAGGACTGCGGCACGCTCGTCTCCGTGCTGATTCCCTGGAACACTTGCGGCGCTTATCACGCCGGAGTGCTCGGCGTACCGACCTTCCAGTATCTGCCCTTCGCGTTCTTTAATTATCTGAACCCGATCATCGCGATCGCCATGACCTATCTCGGCATAGGCATCTTCTGGCGCGGCAAGGACGGCGAGCCCGTCAAGGGCGGCAAGACGCGCCCGGCGGAGCTCGGCGAAAGAGTCGCGTTCTAACGCGGGACGCGACGTAATTGGCGCAGCAGCTCGAGCCGCTGGAAAGCCTTCTGGCCTCCGCGTCAGGCAGAGAAGCGGGAAAGTGGAAGTCGATCACCTTCGCAGCGATAGCGGTATATCTTCTCTGCACCGCGGCGTGGCAGTTCTGGAGCGGCGATTTCGGCCAGAAAGCTTGGCTGAATCTACTCCTTGGATGCTGCAGCGTTCTCGTGGTAAAGTATGAAAAAAGAATCTACGTATCGCCGCTGGGTTTTGTGAAGGAGACTCACACCTGGCACACGCACCACCGCGAGATATTGCCGTGGGACGAAGTGCGCTGCATCACTCTGCGCGCGAAGAACGGACGCCTGATGCTGCTCGCCGAGCGCGACGTCACAGGCTGGAAGCTCTTCTTCAAAACGGAAGACCAGGCGAAGCTAAAGGAGATTTTCAAGCGGTACGCGCCTAAGGTCAAAGTCAACGAAATATACCAGCGTTTCTGATTCGCAAGGCGCTGGTTAAGACGAAGAGAACGCCCGCCGTTTTGGCTTTATGCCAAACGACGGGCGTTCTTTATAGGCGTGGGCGCGTCGACGCTGCGGGGCCTTTTATCCCCTTTACTTTGCCAGATACGGCTCCACCGCGCTGCGGGGGATTTCAAATTCCGGGCTGCCGGTCGATCCCGGGGCCACTTCGTACTTGTCGAAACAGACGACTATGTTACCTCTGTCGTTGACGAAGAAATTCTGATCCGGCCTGATCGCCGAAAATCCCTCTTTTTCCTCCGGCGCTATCCAGTAAGAATTTTTATCCCTCTTGTTGGCCGCGCGCATCTGGCTCTTTACGTTCTCGCTTATCGCCTTAACGTAATCGGCGCCCGGCTTGAAGAGGCTCTTCAGCTCGATCAGCGCGCCGCTTTTCTTGTCGAAGTTGTAGAGCTTGTGCGTCGTCGACGAGGAGCCGGCGATCTCCATTTCGTATATGTCGAACGCCAGAATTTTGTCGTTGTTCGTTTTGATCTCGTAGTCGAGCACGACGCCGAGATGCCCGCTGAAATCCGGCGCGTCCTTAAGAGCAGCGGCGACTTCTTTCTCGTAATTTTCAACGGCCTTCCGCGCGTGCGACGCGAACTCCGCGTTGAGCGCCTCGCGCCCGCCGTCCGCCGGCGTGCCGCTGACGCACGGCGTCACTATCTTAGCAAAGAAGCCTAAGAAGTCGGATTTGTAGACGCCGAGCGCATGAAGCTTGAGCTCCGCCGACGCGGGGGCTGCCATGCAGAGGAGCGCGGCGGCGGAAAGAGCCGCGCTCCTTATGAAAGCACGCGATTTCATTACTCATCCTCCTTCGAAAGCACGGCCTTCGCCATGTTTCTTCCGAGCTCGCGGCAAAGCTTGAGATCCACTTCGGTGGGCGACGATTTGACCTCTATCGTCGGTTCGACCAGCCGCCAGTCGCAGCACTGCTCCGCGAATACCCGCAGCTCCGCCAGCGCGCCCTTGCTCCAGCTGTACGAGCCGCAGAGGCCGAGCACGCGGTTCTTCATCATTTTATTTTTCAAAGCGCGGCAAAGCGCCGCCACAGGCGGGTACAGCTCCGTGTTGTAGGTGCAGCTTCCAAGGACGAGCCCGCGGTATTTCCAGATATCTCTGACGATATATGAGAGGTTGGAACGCGACGCGTCGTGCACGACGACGTCCCTGACGCCGGCTTCGGCGGCCGCGCGCGCGATCGTATCCGTCATGAACTTCGTATTGCCGTACATCGATCCATAAACTACGACAAGGCCGGGATCCGTCCTGTGGCTGCTCCATTTGTCGTAAAGATCGACGATGTGCCGGGGATTTGAGCGGTATATGGGACCGTGCGCCGGACAGATAATCTTCGGATCGAGCGCGCGGACCTTGGCTATCGCCTTCTGCGTCGGCGCGGCGTAGCGCCCCACGATATTCGCGAAATAGCGCAGCGTCTCGTCCTCATAGAGGGACATGTCGAGCTCGTCGTCAAATATACCTCCCTCCAGCGCGCAGAAGCCGCCGAAGGCGTCGGTGGAGAAGAGCACCTTTTCCGTGCTGTCGTAGGCGACCATGCTCTCCGGCCAGTGGACCATGGGAATCGTCGCGAAGGCCAGTTTATGCCGCCCTAGATCCAGCACGTCTCCCTCTTTGACCTCTATCATTCCGTCGGTTATGCCGTAAAAGGCGTTTATCATCTCGATCGTTTTTTTGTTGCCGACTATTTTCATATTGGGATAAAATTTGCGGAGTATGCTGATGGATCCGGAGTGGTCCGGCTCCATATGGTCGACGACTAGATAGTCTATCGCGCCGCCTTCCGGCATGATCGATACCAGCCTCTCCATATAGGCGGAAAGTTTGTCGGCCTTTATCGTATCTATGAGGGCTCGTTTTTCATCGTTGATGAAATATGCGTTGTAGGCCACTCCCCTGGGGAGCGCCCACAATCCCTCGAAAAGGTCGGTTTCCCTGTCGTTGCCGCCGATCCAGTAAATCGTATCCGTGACCTTGACCGCCTGCTGTATCATTCGCAGTGACCCCCTTAATTTTTTCTGCTCTAAACTATATTATATATGAATTACTGATACGCGCGTCCAAGGAATCGTCTCAATAAAAAATATAATAAACAAACTTATCTGAAATTAACGCTCAAATGTTGCAATTTGTCAGGAATTGGGCAATAATAGCACCGTGTGGTTTTTTGTAATACTGACCAGTGTGCTGACGGCCGTCTTGTAAAAGAGGGCCCGATATGTTTCGCAAGGAGGCGGAGTAATTGTTCGAACCAAAACAGCTCCAGGAAGTGGCAGAAGGAAGGAAGGCCTATGAAGCGGCGGTAGCTAAAGCGCTTACAAAAGGCCCGGAGAGAAAGGAAAATTTCACCACAGGCGGCGGTATTCCTCTTAAGAGAACCTATACCCCCGAAGACGTCGACAGCGTCGACTACACCAAAGACCTCGGATTCCCCGGCGTATATCCCTTTACCCGCGGCGTCCAGCCCACGATGTACAGAGGCCGCTTCTGGACGATGCGCCAGTATGCGGGCTTCGCTACGGCGGAAGATTCAAACAAGCGTTACCGTTATCTTCTGAGTCAGGGGACGACTGGACTTTCGGTCGCCTTCGACCTTCCGACGCAGATCGGTTACGACTCGGACGACCCGATGGCGGTCGGCGAATGCGGCAAGGTCGGCGTAGCGGTCGACAGCCTGGCCGATGCCGAGATACTCTTCGGCGGCATCCCTCTTGACAAAGTCTCGACATCTATGACGATCAACGCTCCGGCGTCGGTGCTTCTTTCGATGTACATCGCGGTCGCCGAGAAGCAGGGCGTGCCGATGAAGGCGCTTTCCGGAACCATTCAGAACGACATTCTGAAAGAATACATAGCGCGCGGCACATATATCTTCCCGCCCAAGCCGTCGATGCGGCTCATCACGAACATATTCAAGTTCTGCAGCGAGAACATCCCCAAGTGGAACACGATCTCCATCTCAGGCTATCATATCCGCGAAGCCGGCTCGACCGCCATCCAGGAAGTGGCCTTTACGCTCGCCGACGGCATCGCCTACGTCGAAGCGGCGATGAAGTCGGGACAGGACCCGAACGTATTCGGCAAGCGCCTCTCCTTCTTCTTCAACGCGCACAACGACTTCCTCGAAGAGGTCGCGAAGTTCCGTGCAGCGCGCAAGGTTTGGGCGCGCATCATGAAGGAGCGCTTCGGCGTGACGGAAAAGAGCGCTCAGATGCTCCGCTTCCACACTCAGACGGCCGGCTGCACGCTCACCGCCCAGCAGGCGGAGAACAACATCGTCCGCGTCGCCGTCCAGACGATGGCGGCGGTCTGCGGCGGCACGCAGTCGCTGCACACCAACAGCCTTGACGAAGCCCTCGCGCTGCCGACGGACAAGAGCGTGCGCATCGCTCTGCGCACCCAGCAGATAGTGGCTTACGAGTCCGGCGTGACGAACGTCGTCGACCCGCTCGCCGGCAGCTACGCGATCGAAGCGCTCACGAAGCAGATCGAAGAGGGCGCGTGGGAGTACATCAAGAAGATCGATGAGCTCGGCGGAATGATGACGGCTATCGAAAAGGGCTATCCGCAGAAGCATATCCAGGACGCAGCCTACGACTATCAGAAGTCGATAGAGTCCGGCGACCGCACTATCGTCGGCGTAAACAAGTTCCACATCGACGAAGATATGTCGGAGCGCAAACTCCTTAAGGTCGACGCCAGCGTGGGTGTGAATCAGATAAAGAAGCTCCGCGAGATGAAAGAGAAACGCGACAACGTCAGAGTCAAGACGACGCTCGACGCGGTACGTGAAGGTGCGAAGGGCGAGGCGAACCTCATGCCGCTTATACTGGACGCCGTCCACGCATATGCGACGGAGGGGGAGATCTGCGGCGTGCTCCGCGAAGTATTCGGCGAGTACAAGGAGAACGTGGTTCTTTAGAATCGCGTGCGCTTTTTAAGGAGGAATAGACAATGGACCGCAAAATTCGCGTAGTCGTTGCGAAACCGGGGCTTGACGGGCACGACCGTGGCGCCAAGGTCATCGCGAGAGCATTCAGAGACGCCGGCATGGAGGTCATTTACACAGGCCTCCGCCAGACGCCGGAACAGATAGTTGCGACAGCTATACAGGAAGACGCGGACGCGATCGGAATCAGCATCCTTTCCGGCGCGCACGAATATTGCTTCAAAACGATTATCGACCTTCTCAAAGAGAAGAAGGCCGACGACATCATCGTCTTCGGCGGCGGAGTCATCCCCGAGACCGACTACCCGACGCTGCTCGGATTCGGAGCCGGCGCGATCTTCGGCCCCGGCACGCCGACGGCCGAAACGATAGAATGGCTCGAAAAGGCGGTAGCCGAAAAGAGAGAGAAAGAGGCCAAATAAAATGAAAATCAAAAATGTAGACCATATCGGAGTTGCGGTAAAAAGCATCGACGAGGCACTGAAATTCTGGGAGGCCACTCTCGGCGTGAAGTGCCACGGCATAGAAGAAGTCAAGGAGCAAAAGGTAAAGACGGCGTTCCTGCCTATAGACGACACCGAATTCGAGCTTCTTGAAGGCACCGCTGAAGACAGCCCTGTCACGAAGTACATCGAAAAGAACGGGCAGGGCATTCAGCACGTCGCTGTAAGGGTCGAAGACCTCGAAGCGGCGCTCGCCGAGCTGAAAGAGAAAGGCGTCCGCCTGATAGACGAGAAGCCGCGCATCGGCGCCGGCGGCGCTAAGATCGCCTTCGTGCATCCGAAGGCGAGCGGCGGGGTGCTCCTTGAACTCTGTCAGCGCGACTGATTCAAGATATACGTCGGCCCCGCGCCCGCGGCGCGGGGACGCGCTGTATAAAGCAATATGCGCGTGGATGCGTCCTGTGTCGCTTTCACGCGCTAAAAATTATGAGGAGGTAAGGGATTAATGGCGGACAAAACGATCGACGAACTGTGCGCTGCTCTTGTTGCCAAACGCGAAAAAGCGGCTCTCGGCGGCGGAGAAAAAGCCATCGCCAAGCAGCACGACAAAGGCAAGATGACGGCACGCGAGCGCATCGACGCAGTTCTTGACCCCGGCAGCTTCGTGGAAATCGATGAATTTGTCGAGCACCGCTGCACCAACTTCGGCCTCGACAAGACGACTTTCCTCGGCGACGGGGTCGTGACCGGCTACGGCACGATAGACGGACGCATCGTCTACGTGTTCAGCCAGGACTTCACGGTAATGGGCGGCTCGCTCGGCGAGATGCACGCCCAGAAGATTTGCAAGGTGTTAGACCTCGCGCTCACCAACGGCGCTCCCTGCATCGGCATCAACGATTCCGGCGGAGCCCGCATTCAGGAAGCGGTAGACGCGCTTTCCGGCTACGGGAAAATATTCTTCCGCAACGTAAAGGCGAGCGGCGTCGTCCCGCAGTTCTCGATAATCGCGGGCCCCTGCGCCGGCGGCGCCGTTTACAGCCCGGCCCTTACCGACTTCATCTTCATGGTCGATAAGATCGGCATCATGCACATCACAGGGCCGCAGGTCATCAAATCGGTGACCGGCGAAGACGTGACCTCCGAGCAGATCGGCGGCGCGCGTGCCCACAACTCGACGTCGGGCTGCGCCCACTTCTTCGCGGCGAGCGAAGCGGAGTGCTACGCTCAGGTGCGCAGGGTGATGAGCTTCCTTCCCAGCAACAACATGGAAGAGCCCCCCTACAAAGAGACCGGCGACGACCCCGCGCGCACGGACGCGGAGCTCCGCAACATCGTCCCGACGAACCCGAACCACGGCTACGACGTCCGCGACGTCATCAAAAAGGTCGTCGACAACGGCGACTTCTGCGAGGTTCAGGAGCTTTACGCGCTGAACATCGTCACCGGCTTTGCGAGAGTCGGCGGACGCGTCATCGGCATCATCGCCAACCAGGCGAGATTCATGGCCGGCTGCCTCGACATCGACGCTTCGGACAAGGCGAGCCGCCACATCCGCATCTGCGACGCCTTCAACATTCCTATAGTAACGTTCGAAGACGTCCCCGGATATCTCCCCGGGCTCAAACAGGAAATGGGCGGCATCATCCGCCACGGCGCTAAGCTGCTCTACGCTTACAGCGAAGCCACGGCGCCGAAGATCACTGTCGTCATGCGCAAGGCGTACGGCGGCTCATACCTCGGCATGTGCAGCAAAGACCTGGGCGCCGACGTCGTCCTTGCGTGGCCCCAGGCTCAGATAGCGGTCATGGGCGCCGAGGGCGCGGCGAACATCATCTTCCGCAAAGAGATCGAAGCGGCCGAGGACAAGGGCGCGAAGCGCGCGGAGAAGATCGAGGAATACAGAGAATCCTTCGCTAATCCGTATCGCGCGGCTCAGCGCGGCTTCGTCGACCGCGTCATACTCCCGGAAGAGACGCGACCGGCGCTCTACCAGGCGCTTCTCATGACGGAGAACAAGAGCGAGCTTCGCCCGAAGCGCAAGCACGGCATACTGCCCAACTAAGTCTGGGGGCAATTGACAATGGAAGGTCATATCAGTTCATACTTCGTCGGCGTCCCCGGCGGGCTGATAATGTCGTTCATCGCGTTCAGCATAGTCTTCATCGTCATAATCGGGCTGATGCTCCTTATGATGGGATTGGAGCACGTATGCAACGCGATAGACAGCGTCGGCAAATCAAAAAATAACGCGGCCCCGGCGCAGAAAGCCGCGCCCGCAGCTCCTGCGGCGGGGCCTGCGCCGGCCCAGGCAGCAGCCGCAGCTGAAGACAGCGGCGAGCTGCTTGCGGTAATTTCGGCCGCGATCATGGCGGCGTGCGGCGCTACGGCGCGGGTAACGGCGTTCGCCCCGGCGAAGGCCCCGGCATCCACGGCGTGGAAGAACGTCGGCAGGCTCCAGAATACAGAAGGCTGCTAAGCCTTTCTCGACAAACAAACCTTAGGAGGTCATTTTCTGATGTCACGCAAATACAGAGTCACCGTAAACGGAAAAGCTTATGATGTAGATGTTGAAGAGATGGGCGCAGCCGCGGCTCCGGTAGCTGCTCCCGCTCCTGCGGCGGTGCCTGCGCCGGCCCCAGCCCCTGCACCAGCCCCCGCGCCAGCGCCCGCGGCGGCGCCGGCTCCTGCGGCGGCTCCCGCACCGGCAGGCGCAGGTTCCATTACGGCCCCGATGCCCGGCAAGGTCCTTAAGGTACTTGTCGCCCAGGGCGCGGCAGTAACGGCCGGACAGCTCGTCATCATCCTTGAAGCTATGAAGATGGAGAACGAGATATACACGGCGGTGGCGGGCACGGTTTCTCAGGTCTGCTGCAAAGAGGGAGACACGGTCAGCACAGGCGACACGCTCCTCGTCGTCGCTTAGCCTGATATAACAGTCTTTCCCCGGGAGGAAAACTGAATGGAACTTTACCTTACCGCGCTTAAAGGCGTGGTTGAACAGTCAGGCTTCGTAGCGCTTAATGTGCCTACGCTCATTATGCTCCTCGTCGCTTTCATACTGCTCTACCTCGCCATTGTGAAGGGCTTCGAGCCGCTTCTGCTCATGCCCATCGCGTTCGGATGCCTTCTCGTCAATCTGCCGCTCTCCGGCATCGTTGACCCAGGGGGCTTCCTCTACTTCGTAAAATTCGGCATCGACCATGAGCTCTACCCCGTCATCATATTCATGGGTATAGGAGCTCTTACGGACTTTGGACCGCTGCTCGCGAACCCGATCACCTTCCTTCTCGGGGCCGCGGCCCAGCTCGGCGTGTTCTTCGCGGTCATCGGCGCGATGTTCATGGGCTTCACGATTCAGGAAGCGGCCGGCATAGGCATCATCGGCGGCGCCGACGGCCCGACGGCGATCTACCTCTGCGCGAAGCTTGCCAGGGGCATCCTTCCCGCCGTAGCGGTCGCCGCCTACAGCTACATGTCGCTCGTACCGCTCATCCAGCCGCCTGTGATCAAATTGCTCACGACGAAAAAGGACCGCGCCATCAAAATGGAACAGCTTCGCCCCGTAACGCGCACGGAAAAAATTCTCTTCCCGATCGTCTCGACGATCGCCTGCGGACTCGTCCTTCCCGCGTCGGTGCCCCTCGTCGGCATGTTGATGTTCGGCAACCTGCTGCGCGAATGCGGCTGCACGGAGCGCCTTTCGCTCGCGGCGCAGAATGAAGTGCTCAACGCCACGACGATATTCCTGGGAATCTCCGTCGGAGCCACGATGAGCGCCGAGTCCTTCCTTACGATGGCCACGATCAAGATCATCTGCCTCGGACTCATCGCTTTCATATTCAGTACGGCGGGAGGCCTTGTTTTCGGGCAGATCATGAAGATACTTTCCGGCGGCAAAATCAACCCCGTCATCGGAGCGGCCGGCGTTTCGGCCGTCCCCATGGCGGCGCGCGTCTGCCAGAAGGTCATCTCGAAGGAGTTCCCCGGAAGCTATATACTGATGCACGCGATGGGCCCGAACGTATCCGGGGTCATCGGCACGGCCGTCGCTGCCGGAGCTATGCTTACGCTGCTGACGAAATAACGGGCGCGTTCAAAGCACAGTCAACAAAAACGACTGAGGGCCTTTCTCCGCCCCCAGTCGTTTTTTTATCCATTTATCTCTATATCTTGCCGTGCGCCGTTTTTAGGCTGAACTCCCGTAATTTTATAGTTATGACGGCAAACATAAGCCCACGAGCTCATGGAGATCGCGCTGTTTCTCTGTGATTTCAGATTGATGATAGGCTCTGCCGAGCTGCTGGTAGTACTAGATAATATCAAGCGAATCCAGCAGGACCTGATAGTATATTCACGAACCTGCGGGGATCGTGTCCTCCTTGGATGTGTAAGTGATGTTTAGACACGGAATGGGCCAATGCAAATCCCATTCTATCTACAACAGTAGAAATTATTTATGAGGTCTAGACGAAACAAGCATGGGAATGGAGATTTACATCTACAACAGTAGAAATTATTTATGAGGTCTAGACGGGAAGACGTAAAAAGTGTAACAGAGGCTATCTACAACAGTAGAAATTATTTATGAGGTCTAGACAGGGATAAAAAATGTACAAAGTGTATGTATCTACAACAGTAGAAATTATTTATGAGGTCTAGACTTCGCGCATGAACGGGTCCGTTGTGTTTATCTACAACAGTAGAAATTATTTATGAGGTCTAGACCGGGGAGTCCCTGCGCGCCATGCTCAATCTACAACAGTAGAAATTATTTATGAGGTCTAGACTCATTAGGATCCATTTCACCTAATCCCTATCTACAACAGTAGAAATTATTTATGAGGTCTAGACACGATAGCGGTCAAAGCGTATGTTTCAATCTACAACAGTAGAAATTATTTATGAGGTCTAGACTCGAACACCGGAGACTGGAGCGTATCGTCATCTACAACAGTAGAAATTATTTATGAGGTCTAGACCCCTATTTTTGGTTTGTTGCTCAAAAAAACAAAAAAATCCGAGAGTATAACAAATTCTGTGTAAACTCCATAGAGAAGAAAGCAAGCCTCCTGGATTGGTGTTAAGATAAATTCAATCCAGGAGGATATTTTTATGGCAAGACAGAGAAAACTGACACCGGAAAGAAAAGCGCTTATTCAGAGTCTCCTTTCCCACTACAAACCGGAAGACGCCCAGGACGTACAGGCTATGCTGAGGGATCTTCTCGGAGATACGATCCAGCAGATGCTGGAAGCCGAGATGGATGACCATCTCGGTTACAGCAAATATGACTACAAGAACAAGCATACAGATGACAGCCGCAACGGCTACAGCCCTAAAACAGTCACCTCTTCGGCCGGAGATATCCCGATCGACGTCCCCAGAGACCGCAAGGGTGACTTCGAACCGCAGTCAGTCAAAAAGAACCAGACCGATATCTCAAATATAGAGGATCAGGTCCTGTCCATGTATGCAAAAGGCATGACGACCCGGGATATCTCGGCTCACCTGCAGTCTATCTACGGTGTGGATGCCTCTGCTGAAATGATTTCGCGAATGACGGATCGAATTCTGCCGATTGCCAAAGAATGGCAGAACCGGCCGCTGGCCAAAAAGTATGCAGTCGTCTTTATGGACGCCGTGCATTTCAATGTGAGGCAGGACGGCCGAACCGTCAAGAAAGCCGTTTATGTTGCTATTGGGACAAGACTGGACGGGCATCGTGAAGTCCTTGGCCTGTGGGTCGGCGGAAATGAGAGCGCCAAGTACTGGGTCGGTGTCCTTAACGAGATCCGTAATCGCGGTACCGAAGATATTTTCATTATCTCCGTCGACGGCCTGACAGGCTTTGCAGATGCGATAAGCGCCGTATATCCCAAGGCCGAAGTCCAGCGCTGCATCGTCCATCAGATCCGTTACACGACAAAATTCGTCTCTTACAAGGACATTAAYGCTTTTATGAATGATTTGAAGGTGTCTATCAGCTC
>NZ_JMKI01000004.1 GCF_000712295.1 Synergistes jonesii
GGAATCCACCGAAGACGTGATACAGGCGGCGATCAGCCCCGGCATCACGAGCAGGAAAATAGCCTTGAGCGAATCGAACGCGTCCTTTACCTCCTGCTGGCTCACCTCACCTCACCGCCCCCTGTAATCCCAGCGCGCGCGCCTGCCGCGCACGTCCACGTGGATCCCCCAGTCGTACAGGCCTATGCCGCCTTTGTCGAACTCTGGGATCATAGCGGCGAACTTAGCAAATTCCTTCGGCGAAAGCTTCGGGCAGTAAATATCGGCGGCTATGCCCTCCAGATGCCGGCTGTTCCGCACGCCGCCGACGCGCCTGTTGTGCCGGACGCATCTGACCGCCGAATTGATGATGATGGGGACGCCGATCAGATCCCTCAGCGCCTGTAAAGCCGTCACCAGCTTCATGTCGATCGGCGCCGCGTCGCAATCTTTCCTTCCGCACCTACAGCGGAACTCCTTCCGCGAGAAATCCTTCGTTAGGTCTCCCAACGCCTACGCCTCTTTCAAGCGCCCTTCATACAGCCGCCACAGCGCGCAGACGTTCCGCGCGTAAGCGCTCCCGCTCCCAGCGCCATTGAAGCGGCCGGCGGCGGCGCGCACGATCGCGGCGTCGATCCCCCCGCCCGCTCCGAGCGCCAGGCGCACCGCATCATTGTGGCGCGCAAGCTCCTTGCGGAGCAGCACGCCCAAATGCGCCGCGCCGAAGCGCACATTCTGATCCGGATCAAGCAGCGCCGCGACAGGGTCCTTCCTGGCCGCAGTCCCCATATAGCCCCAGGCCAGCGGCAGCATCAGCTGCATAAGCCCGTAGCTCGTGGCCACATCCTCGAGGGACAAGCCGCATGCATGGGCTATCTCGCGGCAGCGCGCCTCATACCTTTCCATATACTCCGGCTCGTGCCGCGTTGCCTCTGGGCCCCCGCCCGACTCCTGCTCGATCACCGCCAAAATCAAAGCCGGCGGACATCCAGTCTGCCGGCCCCACTTCTCCGCAAGCTCCCGCCAGCGGAACACCTTCATATTCGGCTTCCATACGCTCATAGCCTTACCTCCTTTCGCTTCCCTCCGCCGCCTCTACACCACAGCGCGGGAAAGTATCACATTCTGCCCGTTGGGGATGTAGATAAAATTCTCTCCGTCCGCTATGCGTAGGTTTTCCAATTTCTCCCGCAGCGCCTGCGGGAGAGGCGTCCACGTTATCCCGCCGTCCACCGTGACGCTGTACACTCCGTTCTTAGAACCTATGCTGTAGCTCTGGGCGCTTCCGAGCGGGAGTTCAGAGAGCGCTATGTGCGCATACGAGTGATACCCTTGGCTGAAAGCCCTGTATTTGGCTACAGTGCTCGACGAGCCGTCGTAGTACGCCTTCACCGCGTCGTAAGCCAATCTCGGCTTAGCCTGCCCGGTGACTTTCACCTGTCCGGAGACTATCGCACCGACCGTTTTAGTCACGTCCGGCTGTACGGCTACGAAGAAGTTGAAACCAGCCAGCTCATGTGATGTGAAATCGCCCGCTTCGTTCAGTATGCCGTAGCAGTAGCGGACGTATTTCGCCCCTTCCGGTATCACGCCTTGGCGCGACGATATGAGCCCACTTATGGGGTTCAAGGCCCCGTCGTAGAAGTAGCGCGTAATGAGGGAGAAGCGATTGGTCATGCTTTGTGTCCAGTCACTGAGGTCGGTTGTGTCGATATAGTTTTGTACCTTCCACGACGCCGGCATAAATCCCGAACGTACTCTTTTGGGGTTTTCTGTTTCCATGCCCGTGCTGCTGTTGATGCCGCCTATTTCCCATACGGCGGCGTTCATGCCGTTGTAGACGTCGATGCGCAAGTCACCGTCTGAGACTTTGCCGCTGACGTAAACGGAGGGCCTGTAGCTGGCCGAATAAATAACGGCGTCGCTGTCCCTCAATACGGCTTCTTCCAGCGTGTTGCGACGGCCGTCGGCGCTGTTGTATTCGGAGTACGGGGATTCGAGCGGCACTCTCGCGAACATGCATTCTAGCGCGGGCGACGACGACGTGGATGTGCCGTGCTCGGCGTCGTATGGGTTGATGCGGTCGAGGAAGCGGCGCATTATAAGATTTTCTTTCACAGCTTTCCCGTCCGGCCCGACCGTGAGCGTCGGCCCGTAGCCGCCGGACTCTATGCATTCGGGGTGCAGCCTGCCGTCGGCGGCGTCGGTCGGCGTGCTTTCCACCCAGCGCCCTGTGAACATAGCCACGTGGTCCCACATGCGGAATAGGTTTTTGAACGAGGGGTATTCCGGCTTGTACGGGTTAGTGCGCCAGAATACCAGATCTCCGGCCTGTAGCTTGCTGTAGTTTATACCGGGGTCTATCGCCCAGCCGTTTTTGTAGAGCCATTCTATACTGGAGGAAGCTCGAAGGTTGTCTACATACTTTCCCCACGGATAAAAGTGCGTCCCGCGCCAGCGGTTGGTCAACTGCTCGTACCTGCTCTGCCAGTACGGTATACCGCGGATCGCGAGAAATATCGGCGCTCCGCAGTCGCATGATTTCTCGCACGCGGACGGGGAGCCGCCGCTGTACGCGCTGACGGTGTAAAGGCCGTCGTCGGCCGGCCCCTTGAAGTTCATTTCAAGGCTGTCGTTGTTCTCCTCGATGTGCGAACGCCCGTATACCCACGAACGGCCGGCGTAGCTTTCCATGCAGCTTACGAGCTGTCTTGCCGCGACTGGGTCGTTCAGTGGTCTTTCGTTGGAAAGTATCGAGTAGGCGTTTATTGCGTTGCAGTCTTTAGGGTTGGGGGTGAAGGCGGTGGGGAACCGGCCTTTTTCGAGTTTGAAGAGGTGTTTGTCGCCCAAGTCGAATATCGATGCGGCCGTTACGCTGCCGGAGTCGTTTAGGACGTAGCTGTAGAGCCGCATGTAAGTCGCTTCCGCCGGCACCGTGAAGGTATAGCCTTTTTGCAGCAGCTCTACAGCCGCGGACGACGACGTCTCGAGCAGCCTGCCTACACATTCGTCGTCCGATATGTCGATGTCTTCGTAGTGTTCGAGGTGCGCCGGGGCGGGCTGCCTCTCGGCCTCCCTGTAGAAGAAGAGGCGGCAGCCTGCGGAGCCCCACGCTTTTATCGTATACGTCCCCCCCGCCGTCACCGGTATTTTGCGCCTGTACCTCAGTGCGGCGAATTTCAAGTTGTCCCTGTTGTAATCCGAGCCGACGGGGCCTTCGGACTCCGTCACGCACATGCGCCCGCGCTCCCAGCAGCTTACGTTGTGGCGTATGAGGTTTTCGCCCGGGACGCGACTGCGCCCGGCGTTGTCGACGAGCGTCCCCCCGCCTGTGTTTGTAACCGTCCACATGTCCGCTTCGCAGTCCAGTGTAAGCGTTTTGCCGGCCGCCACATTGAACACGGCTCCGTTGTCTATTTCCAGATAGACGTTCGCAGGCACCGTCAGGTCGTTCAATACGTTGTACGTCCCCGCCGGCAGCCGCAGCTTTATCGCCGAGCCGTCCGCCCTGTTTATCCACCAGGCCAGCGAAAGCGGGGAAGAGGCCTCCGCCTGATCCGGCCACACGGCCACCACGTTGTCCGGCGTGAGCGTGTATCCGCCCGCTTTGTTTCCGTCTCCTACGAGGAGCTTTTTTACGTCTGTCAATACGCCGAGCTCGTTTTCCATCAAGACCGAGGCGGCGGCCTGTGAAGAGGTGCCGCCGCGCTCCGTGCGGCGCACTATGTTGGTAGTCATTTAAAAACCTCCCTGCACAAAATCAGAAAGAGCCGCCCGAAACGAAGGCGGCCGCGGCGTCCCCGAAAGTCCCGCCGCTTTCCATATCGTACGTCCCCGCCTGTTGGATCACGGTGACGCGCACCCACATATCCGACTCCGGAGGATACGCGCCGGAGACGTCCGTCCCTATGCACCTGTACGTATGGCCGTCCACGCAGCAGACCGTATCGGGGTAGCCGTAGACCGTCGACGCGTCCCACGGCGGCACGGAAGAGGCCGAAAGCACGGCGTCCCTGGCCGCCTCCGCGGCCTCCGCGCTCATCTCCGCCGACGCCTTGGCGGCAAGCGCCGCGTCGGCCGAACTTACGGCCGACGAAGCCGACAGCTGCGCCGCGTCGCGCGCCGAAAGCGTCTCCCCGTGCTTCTGCGCTATCTCCTCGTAGCGCTCGTGATTCTCCACCACCTGCGCCGCCAGCTCCTCCGCGGAAAGCGAATCGTCCACCGGCGCCGTTATCGCGCGCCCCGCGACTTCCGCCAGCTGCTGGATCATCATCACGCCGCGGTCCAGCCCCTTTTCCGTGTCGTCGGCGAAAAAGCGCCCCTGCTGATTCAGCAGCTTTACCGGCTGCAGCAGCGGCAGCTCCCTCATCAGCGTCAGAGTCCACCCCGCGGGCAGCGCGTCCGCGTCCGCGGAAGCGGGGTAGACCACCCGCCTCGCTTCGGCGTCCACCCTATAGCCGGACGAAATAAGCTCCGGCGTCCCGCCGGGCCCCGAAACATACACCTTCATATACGAGACGTCCGGCAGCGGGAAATCGTAACTCCATTCGCGCGTCAGCCCGTTGCCGGCGTGGACCTTCTTACAGCTTTCAAAATCCAGCATCACAGCCTCCTAACCCGCCGGCGCCACGTCGGCCGTAAGCGCCAGCACCGAACAGGGCAGCGGATGCGGCGCGTAAAGCACCATCCGCCCCTCGTCATAAGAAGAATCAAAGAAAATCTCGTGGTCGCAGGAAAAGAGCCGCGTAGCCTCCCCGCTCTCCTCATCAGAGCGCTCCGGCACCTCGAAAAGCAGAGCTTTCTGCGCTTCCGAGACCCCCGGACCGGTATAGACGGCGTTGCCCGGGCCTCCGGCGGCGGCGCCGGCCGAAAGCCCGCGCGTCCTCTCCACGCGCACGCGGACGGAGGCGACGCGGCTCTTCCGCGTAAGCTGCGCGCCGTCCCTCCTCTGATACGAAAGATCCAGCGTCTCCGCCACAGCGGCGTAGGGCAGCCCCACGTGCACGACGCGCGCCGCCTCCGGCAGCATTACTCGGCCGTCCTCCACGACCAGCCCCTCCACCGCGTCGCCGTCGGCGTTCGCGCAGACCGTGCGCCCGTTCAGATGCGAAAGCCCGGAGACCTCCCTTTGCGCGGACGCGGAGACCCTCGTGATCCCCGCGTCCACCATAAAGGCCTCCGCGGCGGTGGAGGCCTCCATCGGCTCCATCACCTCTATAAAGCGTTCGGCCCCGCGCCGCACGCAGAGATACACCAGGTCGGAGCCGCGCGAAATCACCGAAGCCACGCGCTCCACGACCCCGTCAGTCGGATAGCGCGCCCAGGCCACCACCTCGTGCTCGCGTATATACGTCATCCCTATCAGCAGCCCGTCGTCGCGCACCGCCCAGCACATCGAATCCGGCTCCAGCGCGAAAGCCCAGTCTACGATCTCGCGCCCTTCGAAAAGATGCCTCGCCAGCACCGTCAAGTCGTTGCCCGTATAGCTGTCGGAGGCGTATTCATAGCCCAGGTCGCGGATGCGCAGGCCCCGGGCCTGCACGAAAAGAATCATATTGCCCACGACGATCGGCTCTATCGCGGCGCAGCCCCTGTTGCCCTGCAGCCCTACGTCGACGTTGGAAGGCGTCACTGCGCCCCCCGCCGCTCCGGAAGAAAGCTTCCACTCGCCGCCGGAAGTCATCACCAGCAAGTCTCCCAGCGAGACGAAATACCTGAGGTCGAACATCTTCCGCGAAACCAGCGTGCCGGAAAGCGCCTCGTCGTCCAGCGCCTCGAACGACGCGCCGAAATCGTAATAATCGCCCGTCTTCGACATCCACCAGCTCTGCGGCTGCTCCCGCGTCGAGCCCATAATCAGGCGCTCCTGATAAAATCCTGCGGCCGACGGCCAGCCCTGCGCGTCGCTCCACGCGCCCTCCTCCCAGTTGACGGTGGCCTTCGTAGCGGCCGCCGCGGTGAGCACCCGCGCCGCCGCCGAAGTGGGGGAGTAGACCGCCGTGATCTTCATCACCGCCCGGTGCTCGGCCGCGTTCGCCGCCAGCTGGAAATAGCCGCGGTCCTCCTCGCTGTTGCCCTCGGGCACGAAAGTAGTGAACGACGCCGCCCTCACGCGCAGCCGCGTCGGCTTGTCCACCACGTCCTGATCGCTGTAATTCTTCGCATTGCCGCAGGAGGACGACGTCCCCTCGGCATAACTTTCCGAAATATAAGTCTTATACTTCACCCAGGCCGACTCATCCTCGTCGTAATACTCCAAAAACACCGTTCCGCCCCAGAAGCCGCCGGACTCCAGCCGCCAGCCCTTATAGGCCGTCACCTCGAGCGTCCGGCCGCCGGATGAGGCCGGGACGAAGACCGAACAGTCCACCGCGCCGACGCGCACCGGCGCCGGCGGGGAAAAGGTCACGACGCCCTCCTCCGAAAGAGAGGAGACGGAGCAGTCGGTATAGCCGTCGCCGCTTACGGCGCTGTAGACGCGGCACCTGCGCCCGACCGCGAAATATCCCCTGTACGCCTCCGGGACCGTGTAATAATAGCTGTACGTGGGGCCACCCTCGCCCGACGACCCCGTCTCTTCCTGGACCCCGGTGATCGAGGCGGAGGCCCAGGCGCCGCCGGCGTCTCCGGAGGACTTCACCGAAACCTCGTCCACATGATGAATGACCGAAAAAAGCCCGCCAACGTGCCCCGACTTAAAGAGCGGCGCCGAGGCGGTAAGGACGATATTTCCCGTCTTGGCCGAGAGCCCTACCGCGACCGCCTCTATATCGGCCCCGTGCCCGCGCCAGGGGCCGTTCTTAAAGGCGAAATCCGCCAGCACCCAGTTCGTGTCATTGACGCGGTACAACTCACGCGGCCTGTGATTCTTATGCACGATATAAAGCACGTCCGCCGACTGCGTGAACGACAGCCCGTCGATATCGGCCGCCGAATAGGGCGTCGCCACCTCGTACGGCTCCGACCCCGACTGGATCTGCCTTCCGTCGCGGTAAAAGCGCACATACCTGTCGCCGAACTCCAGCACATACGTCTGATCTATCGAATACTCGAACTCCACCAGCCGGCACTTCCCCTTAGCCTTGGCCACGAACCTCATCCCCGCGCGCTTAGTGATCCCGCCGTGCGGATGTATCACGAAATTCTCGCATCTCCGCAGCCCGGCGGCGTACTTCGCTAAGTCCGGCCGTCCGAAAAGCGCCGGAGAAATCTCGCCCGAAGCGAAAGAAGTCTGCAAAGTGCGTATGCTCATCCCCTGCCCCTCACATACTCATCCGCCCAATCGTCGCCCATATCCGCCGGAACCGCTTCATTCGCGTCGTTCCACGCCGCGCGCTGCACCGCCTCGTTATAAAACCTCGCCAGATGCTCGCGCATATTCACGTCGCCGCCCTGCAGCGAGACGCATATCTCCATAGCCAGCCGGTATGCCAGAGCCTCCGCGAAGAGGTCCGGCATAAAAGGCGGTATCGCGCTTGAGCGGAACTCCGCGTAAGCCCGATAGAGATCCGTCGCGACCGCCGCTTCGAACACGCCCTTGCGCGCCTCCACCGTCAACATCCTGAAAGGGGCGTTCCCCGCCTCCTCGTTGAACACCCGGCAGAGCACGGCGCAGTCCTGCGGCGGCGTATAAAGATACTTCCACCCCGGCACAGAGACATCCATCTGTTCCAGCGTGCATATCCTGACCGTCCAGCTCCACGGATGCGCCGCCAGCAGAGAACGGAAAGCCGGCAGATAGACTCTTTTGCAGACCGCCGCCTCGGCGCTCTTCTCATCCATCGAACTTATGCCGCGCGAGCAGCCGCAGAGAATCAAAGCCCTGTTGCAAACTTCGGTCTCTCCCACACCCGTCCCTCCTTTCCGTTATAAAAAAGGCGGGGCTTTCGGCCCCGCCTTCAACAACGCTTTTATCTTTCGCTATTTTCGCGTGCTCACGTCGATGCGCGGGGGCACGGTCTTAGGGCTCGGCCTGCCGACGGGCCCGATCCCGTTGTCCATCAGCCAGCGCGCCTGGAGCCTGCGCCCCTCGCGCTTCGCCTCCGAAACATCCTCCCAGCCCTCATAACAGTCGCCGTAGGGATTGACGGAGGCTCCGTTCTTCACGGCCGCCGCCCCCGCCTCGTGCAGCAGCTTCGCGAAGGTCTCCACATTCCATTCGCTCACGGCCTACAGATCCTCATAAGAGTGATGGTCTCCCTCTACAAGGAACATATCCACCTTGCCCGCCGTAAAAGTCCCCGTCACGTCGATATACCCGCGCAGATACCTCTTGCAGCCGCGCGGGACGCGCACCGCGAAGAGCTTCTTCCCGGCCGTGAGCTCCGCCAGCGTGACTTCGTCGCTCCTGTAAAGCGCCTTCTTCGTCGAAAAATCGCTTGCGTCCGAAGTTTCAAGCGAAAACACCGCCGAAGTCCCGCCGGCTCCGGCGGCGGAGCAGACGCCGACGAAATACATCTCGTCGCCTATCGCGTCGCCGCCCTTCACGAGATCTATGACGTCCGTCGCCGCGTCTCCTCCGGAGAGCTCCTTACCCTCGCAGAAAATAAGATCCTTCTCAAGTATCATCTTTTCTTACCTCCTTAAGCTACCGCCGCTTCGTTGTTCTTGATGGTGTCCACCTGGCGGATGGGCACGCCCCAGAACGAAGTGACCGGCTTGCCGCCCACCTCGTCCACCTTCAGCGCCAGCGTCGAGCGGTTCGCCGCCTGTAAATTCAGCGCCGTCATCACCGTGCGGTTGCAATAGATGACCCGCCTGCCCATATCGGCCTTCGGGAACTTGCCGAACGCCGTAATAAGCAGGTTGATGAGATCCGCGCCGGCGTAGCCCGACGAGCCGGAGCCCGCGAGATCCGATACGTCGATATTGGCGATGCGCACGCCGTAGCGCCAGTCGCGCACGCAGAAGCCCATATCCCACTTATAATGCGTCACATACGCCTCATACTTCTTGTTGCTCGCGTCGCGCACCGTCTGCTGCCCGCGGAAGTCGACGGAAATCCCCGCCTTGCTCCCGCGCGGATAAAGGCCGTGCATCGTCTGCGTCCCCCAGTTGAGGATATAGATAGACGTGTTGTCCGTCCCCGAGCCGCCGCCGTCTACGACGTTGAAGCCGATCTTCTTCTCGTCCGTCGAAAGCGTGCAGTAGCGCGCCGCAAGCCCGGTGAACTTCGCCGTATCCTTCTTCTCGTTGCCGTAGATCAGCGTATCCGCCATCTCGATATTCATACGCTCCAAGAACGAAGAACTCTCCGAAAGCAGAAAGGCCGCCTTGTCGGGCGCCATATCTGCAAGAGCCTTGTCAATCTCGCTGTAAGTTTCAAGCATGCCGCAGGAGTCCTGAATCTGCTCCGTCTCGCTCTTCGACGACGGCACGCCTTCGTAGAGCTTGCGCCATGTCGCCTCCGGCAGCCCCGTCCTCACAGTGGTCTTGTGCGTGTGGCCGCTGTTGCACTGCTCGAAGACCATATCGTCAAGAATCGCGTTCTGCTCCGACAGCATCTCCACGATCTTCGCGATCTTCCCGTTCCCGTCGGTGCGACGGGCCACATCCATAAGCGTCGGGTTGTTTCCGCCTAAAATAGCCATTTACCGTTCCTCCTTAAGACAACTTCCCATATATGAGCTCCGCGGCTTCCTTCACCGGATCGCCGCCGCTTCCTCCGCGTCCGCCGGGTATGAACCTGTCGTCGGAGAGGTCCTTCGCCATCTTCACCATCGCCTTGACGAAAGGCGGGTAATTTCCGAGGTTGGACCTGTCCAAATACGCCACGAACTCCGGCCCCGCGTACTTCGCCAGCACGCGGGAGACTGTCGCCAGGTTCTCCTTCAGCTCAGCTCCGCCGATCTCCGGGTCCTCGCGGATCTCCTTTTCCCACGCCGCGAGCTGCACGCGGTCCGCCTCGAGCTGCGCCTCGCGCGCCGCCGAGAGGCGCTTGATGTAAAGGTCGGCCACAGCCTGCGCCTGCTCGTTCGTCGCCTTGAGCCCCCGCATGATGGGTGTCAGCTCCGCAAGCCCCTCTTCGTCCAACGTCCAGCCCTCCGGCATCGTGAGCTCGTACTTCTCAGGGGCCCCCGGCTCCGACGGCGCTTCCTGTTTGCCGCCAGGCGAACATTTAGAACTTCCTTGGGACGCGCCTAGTGCCGCGTGCGTTTCGCGGCCGCCGCCCTCCTCTGCCGCCGCAGGCGGATCCGTCTCTATATCCTTCGTGAGCAGAGAGCGCTCGAAAGTTTCCTTCTCTTTCCCTTCGCCGGCCTGCCGCCCCTGTGCCGGCTGCTGTTCCGGTTCGCCGCCCGGAGTGTTTTCCAGCGAACCTTCCGCCGCCTTAGCCGCCGCTGTTTCGTCTGCCATCTTTATCTCTCCTTATCCCTCCTGCGTGAATATGTTCTCATCTTCGGTGCAGGAGCCCCAAAGATTTATCTCTATAGCGCGATAGCCCTTGTCCTTCTTCCTGTTGAAAAAAGCCTCGGCGCGCGGCGGCCTCTCCGGCTTCACGCGCGCGGACTATGGCCCTCTGCCTGGCGCTCCAAGGGTCTTCCTTTTCCTCCTTGGACATCTTTTCCTCTGGAGGAAGGCACGTCACCGCATAGAGCTTAAGCTCATCGCCCTTAGCCGTAACGCTCGGGAAGATCATCTCGGCCGCATTTTCCTCACCCCGTTCCGCCATAAGAAACCTCCTCTTCTTCCGACTTATTATCGGCTTCTTCGCGAAGCTCGATCTCCTTATTCCAGCGCCCGAACTCCTTCATACAGCCCAGCGGCTCCGCGCCGGCGCTGAAGGCCATTTCGAAAACGCGCTGCCCGACGTTGCGCTCGCCCTCGCGGTAATACGTGTCCTCTACAGTGGGGGAGTCGCGCGCCGAACTTTTGAGAAAGCCCGTCTCCTCGATCAGCAGCCCGACGAAAATCCGCCCCTCCGGGATTCCCAGAAGGGCGGACATCAGGCGCCTCTCGGCGTTACGCCTCTGTTCGGTCATATTTACACCTCAATTCTTTTTTTGTTAAACTACCCCCATAGGAGGTGATTTGAAATGCCTGAATCCACCAACGGCGATTCCCTTAAAGTAACGGCGTCATTGGTAACGTCTATTGTTGAGCATGGCGGCCCCATAGACGCATCAAAGATAGCCGAACTCTTTGAGACTATTTTCCTGACCGTCGAAAAATGCCGCATTATGAATGTTTGCGAAATCCGCAATCGCTTCAACAAGAGCGGCTAACTATTCAATACGTCCAGCACCGCCGGCAGAGCCGCGCTCTCCGCCGGCGTGCATTCTCCACGCAGGCAGCGCGCTACGTACTCCTTGACCTCTTCTTTTATTTCCGCCGCCTCTTCTTGTGTAAGCCATATCCTCACGCTTCACACCCCTCTCAAAGCCCGTTCGTAAACATATCGTTTACGGCGGAAAGCGCCGAGCCTTCCCTCACGTCGGTGTTGGCCAGCGCCTCAGCGCCCTGCGCCGCCTGCGCGCCCGACTGTATGGCCGCCTGCATCTGCGCGATCTGCTCCTGCTTCTGCGCCGCCTGGGCGCGCGCGGCGCGTATCTCTTCCACTGCGGCCGGCTCGCGCAGTATCTTTGCCGGCGCTCCCGACAGCCTGCAGTACTCTCGGATCGCGCCGTCCACATCCAGCGCGTCCGCCGCTTCCGGGAACGACGCGGCGATAGACCCGATAAATGAGACGCTCTGCTCGATCGGCTTCATGCCCTGCATCTTCTGCGCCTGCGCCAAAATCGATACGAACTCGATATTTATATCCGACGCGCCGCGCAGCGCCTCCGGAGGCTCCGGGATATAACCCGCCTCGTCCATTATGACGTATATGCGCTCTATCGCCGGAGAAAGCAGCTCCCTTTCCAGCCGTCCGAGCACCGGCCCCAGCACCAGCATCTTCTCCTCGTGCCGCTCGATTATCTCCCTAGCCGTCATCTGCGGCCTGTCCGCCTGCTGCAGCATAAGGAACAGATCTGCGTACATCGTGCTGCGTATCGATTCCGTCGTCTCCTGGATGATCTGCTGCAGCCCCGGCAGATTGAGCTGGACGTTGTACAGCGGCAGCACCTGTTGCACCTGCCCGTCGGGGACGAAAGTCACGCCGTTGGGCGCGGAGCGCACCCCCGAACGCCGCAGCCCTTCCGGGGCCACCAGCGGAGGAGCCACCTGCTTGCGGATCGCAACGGCCCTGTCGCGTATCTGTATCCGCAGCTCCTTGGCGTCCGGCAGCGCCTCCGCGCCGGGGCCGTATCCGTATATATCGTTGTCGATACAGTGCCACCTCGGAGTCATCGCGGGGAAGTCCGAATAGCCGCGGACGGCCAAAAGCCTCTCCTCCATGCCGCCGCTCTCCCAGTAGACGGAGCGGAACGGCTTGCGCGTGACATGCTCGTAATCCGGCTCGATCGCCTGATGCACGAGAAAACGCGTGAACGGGCTCGATTTCGCCGCCGACCGCACCCCGTCCGAGGCGTTCTCTTCGCCGAATATGGAGACGATCTGCTTCGCGGTGAGGTCGAAATCCCTATAGACGCAGTCCACGTCGTAGCCGTTAGAGGCCCCCAGCCAATAGCGGCCGCAGGTGAGCGTCCCGCAGCGGATGAAATTCTCATAATCCGGCTCGATGAACATTACCCCCGTGCCGAAGGTGACGAGTTCCTCATAGACGTTATGCAGCGCGTGATAGAAGTTGCTGCCCTGCATCACGCGCATCATGCGGTCATGTACGTCGTCCAGCCAGTTCCGCACCTCCCAGTCGTCCGACAGGGCATGATCGTGCGTCGAGAGCTTGAACCACTGTCTGGAGGGCGAAGTGAGCCCGGACTGCATCCCCGCCACCAGCGTCGAACGGGCCTTCATCGGCGCGGAGGAAAGCACCTTGCCCATGTCGGGAAGGACGTCCTTTTCGCCGTCGAAACGCCCGCGGAACGGATGAATGTAGCTTCGCAGCTCCCGCCAGAGCGGGTCGATGTAAGAGGCTGCGCTGCGCAGCTCCGCGCGCCGCAGTTCAAGCCCGCGCTTAAGCTCCGCTGCGTTTACCGTTCTTTCCATTCTCCATCACCCTATTCTCCGAACAGTTTCTTTCCGGACGTAGTATCCGAGATGCCGCCGGCGCCGCCCTCGTTGCGCACCGTGGAGGCGGCCCCTCTGCGCTTCCTCTGGCTCGCCCTCACCCGCGAGAGGTTCAAGAGCGAATCCTCCGGCGAGCCGGACGACACGCTCGTAGCCCCGGGAACGGCCTTCGGAACGGGCGTCGGCTCATAATTGCTTCCGTTTGAACACATGGCGTTACCCCCTTTCTATGTATAAATGTCGTAATCTTCATCCGCCTGCTTCATATCCAGCGCGTCGCTCTCCATCCTTATGAGCTCTTCATCTGTCGGCAGCCGGAACCTTTTGATCCAACCCCTATGAAGCCCTATCGGCTCGCTCTCTTCCTTATCCACCTTGCTCACCTCCTCCGCTCTTCCCCCTTCTGCGTCTGCCGATGCCCCTATCTGTATATATCGTAATCTTCGTCGGCCGTCGCCGCGCCGTCGTCCGGCGCATAGCCCCCGAAGCCGTATTTCGCCTGCACATCCGCGGCGAAAGTGAGCGCCAGCGCATCCGCCAGGTCGGGGGAAGCCAGCCCGCGCTTCTTCATATCCGCCTTGCGCTCAAGCTGAATAAGATTCTTCCCCGTCGTATACTGATACTCCGGCCCTACGAGGTCGTCGCGCAGGTCGGGATCGTCGGGGACGGCCCCGCCCGAGAGGAACCACTCGCGCATCTTGTACCAGACTTCCGTGCGCCTGTTCGCACAGTTGGCAAGCAGCGACTTCTCGCCGGCGTAAAAAGCGATGGGGGAGCGGTGCATCAGCCGCAGGCTCGACATCACCGCTTCCCCCACGCCGGTCGCGTCCACGATCAGCGCGTCCGCCTTGTGTTCGTCGTAGAGCCTCGCCGCGTGCCCCGCCAGCTGCTCCGGCGTATTGCCGCGCGTCTGATACAATATGTTCGAATACAATCCCTGCCGCAGTACGATCACGCTCCGGTCGCCGCCGAACATCGCCACGTCCACGCCAAGTATCTTCGGCGCGAAGTCGAACATCTCGCCGCGCAGATGTTTCCCCATCGCCGCCTCCACCACGTCCCCCGGCATGAACTGAGTGACCGAAGCGTTCGGGAACTCGCCCAAGACGCGCACGCGGTACATGTCCGAGTCCTCGCCGTACTCGTCGGCTATCTCCGATGCGTAAGCGGGGGAGACGCGCGGCGAATCCAGACAGGAGAACTG
This sequence comes from Synergistes jonesii, assembly GCF_000712295.1. Lineage (NCBI taxonomy): Bacteria > Thermotogati > Synergistota > Synergistia > Synergistales > Synergistaceae > Synergistes > Synergistes jonesii. The sequence continues at coordinate 14,252 of NZ_JMKI01000004.1, forward strand.
AAAACGCGTCCAGAGATCGCGGTTCCTGTGATGGCTGTTGTAAAAATATCCCGAGAGCCTTGTAGGGTTCGCCGCCATGAGGATACGCGCCCCTTCTGTGGAAAGCGCGCCGCGGGCCACCTCGAAGACAGTCTCGGGAATGCCGGAGGCTTCGTCGATCAAGAAGATCATATGGTCTGCGTGGAAGCCCTGCAGCGCTTCGGGGTTCTCCTTCCTGCCCGTGCGGGCGGCCACAAAGCCCGGGGTGCCGTCCATAGTCACCTTGTCGCCTTTTACGCGGATCGCCGACTTCCACGGTTCCAGCATCCTACTGCGCCACTTCTCGATTTCGGGGAAGAGTATATCCTCCAGCTGATGGGCCGTAGGAGCGGTCGCAGGAACCTTGACGTCCCAAAAACAGACGAGCGCCCACAACGCGATCCAAGCGAACATCGTCGACTTGCCCGTGCCGTGCCCAGAACGAATGGAAACGTGCGCCCCCGGCCTGCTGAAAGCGACGAGCGCCGATTCCTGCTGCTTTGTAGGTTCCACGTCGAGACACTCGACGACGAAATCCAGAATACTGTCGCGCCAGCGCTCGACGTCGGATATAAGCTTTTCTTCCGGAGTCAGCTCATCGTTCATCCCGCTCACCCTCCGCGGCTTTCGACCCACGTTTCTTTCGACGTTCTTCTATCGTCTGCGTGATACCAGCGGCGGAAACCTCGATATTCACCGTAGTATCCGGAGACTTGAGCCCCCTCATCTCAGCCAGCAGCTTGATGGCGCTCAACCTGTCTTCTAGGGCGATTTTCGGGGCCAATATTATAGTGTCTTTATTGCCTATGTTTTGTACTTCCATGGACTTTATAGCGGTCGTCTTCTTTAAAGGCATGTCGCAAGTCGGATAAAAAATGACGCCGTCGAAGTCCAGATGAAGTTGTCCGTTGTCTTTCCTCGCCTGAGCGTCAAGCGCTTCCCGTCTGTTCGGGTCGCCGCTCCCATTTGAAATCTGGACGTAATCCGTAACGTCGGAATCTATAAACGCTATGAGCTTGTTCACAAGATAGCGGTCCAACGCAGCGCCCTTATAGTCTGCGTGGGCAAGCTGTTCAAGCTCTAATTCCCTGATTCTGGCTTTTATGTCAGGCTTTGTCAGGTTCTCGCTCGCCTGTTGTCTTGCACAGTTTTTCGAATACCCGGCGCGTATCGCCGCTTGTGTGGCGTTGCGCTTGGGGTCGTTGACATACTCTATGCAAAACCGCTCCTGCATCTCACTGAGCGCCATCATTACCGCCTCCTTCCTACTTTTCATAAAATACGCTATACATTTGCTACTGTTTGAGATACAATATAGAAACATAAAAACAAAGGGGGAATCGCAATGGCCGGCAAGACAGCCATGCTGCACATAAGGATAGAACCGGACATAAAAGAAGAAGCCGATTACATCTTCGGGCAGATAGGCATCACTACCTCCGACGCCGTTAAAATATTCCTGCGCAAAGCCATCTATTCATCCGGCTTCCCGTTTGAAGTGACCGCGCCGACGCCCAACGCGGAAACTATCGCGGCCATGGAAGAGGCCAAACGCATAGCGCACGATCCGAACGCGAAAACATACGCCGATTTCAGCGAAATACTCAAAGAAATCGACGAAGAAATAGCCGACGAGGAAAAAGCCCCGTGTCTAAGCTGACGGTTCGACAGACCAGCCAATTTAAGAAAGAACTCAAAAAGGCGAGAAAACAGGGCAAAGAGATGGCCGCAATGGATAAAGCCGTCTCTTTGCTCCAAAACTGTGAGGCCCTGCCGCCTAAATTCAAAGACCACGCCCTCACGGGCGACTGGAAGGGCTATCGCGAGTGCCACCTCTCGCCGGACTGGCTGTTGGTTTATATGATAGAAAACGACGTCCTCGTACTCACCCTCACCCGTACCGGCAGCCACGCCGAAATATTCGGCAAATAAATAGTAAAAAAGCCCGACAAAAAAGCCGCCCTCCCGATCGGGGAGGCGGCTCTTCGTTTCTCTTCTCTCTTCGTCTTCTGCCTACGGCAAATTCCATTGTAGAAAATTATAGCAGAAAAACATGTCAAAAAACTGACAACAATTTAGACACAATTTGACCTTTGAGAGCCTGACCAATGCGCCGTAAAACACACTACGGAGGATAGAAAGAGGCGGCTCAAACGGCGGCGGGAAACTCTGACCAATGTGGATAACTTGAGAAAAAATTCTCAACAACGGAGGCGAAGTTCATTTCAACCTGCCGGTTCGCCAGTCTTCAAGCAGAGACTGCACAGAAAGCAGCGGCCGGTAGAGGCGGTAAAGCGCGCTGTTGAGCAGCCGGTATACGTGCCTTTCGGTAAACCCAAGTTCACGGGCGATATCCGACACCTCCATGTTCCGCCAGTATCGCAGCGCCAAAACACGACGTTCCTTCTCCTCAAGCTCGCAGTAGGGCTCGTAAATACCGGACATCAGGGATTTCAACTTCCTCATCACGGGATCGTTGTATCGTTCCAGATACCTGTCGCCGGCCGCAACGGCGCCGCTTCCGTCCACGGGCTCGTCCCAGAGGCAGCCGCAGGACATAGCCTGAGCGTCGAGCATCAGCTTGTAGCCGTCGTGGTCCTTCTTAATAGCGGGGAAGTCCTTAATCGCCCCTTCCACCATCCTGTGCCTGTACGTCGCCATTTGACGGTCCTCCTTCTTCGCTGTTTTCCGCTATGTGTGCGTTTCGCGCGACGGCGCGCCCTCTTCGCCGTAGGCGAAGCTGAAAAATCACCTTAGGGCTCGCCTAGTGCCGCGTGCGTTTCGCGGCGCGAACATGTGCACCTGTTCGCAACATGTTCGCAAATATGTTCGCGCCCTCGAAGCCTTGCAGTTACTGGAAAAATCGGCGGTTGCGAACATTGCGAACATATTTACCCCTTATTTTTAGAAAATCATTTAAAGAAGAAAAAATCTTTTTTATACGGTTTTTTCGTGTCTGCTGTTCGCAGGGTACAGTTATCCCCTGTGATACCAACGGTTTTTTTGCGCGAACATGTTTGCGAACATGTTGGAAATATGTTCGCGCCGGTATCGCTGAAGCCTTGCTGTCACCGGCTTTTTTAATGCGAACATGTTTTGTTGACTATATGAATTGTTCGCGCTATCTTTTGTTACAAATCATCTTCCGACACCTCCAGCGGGATCGTGCGCTTGGGCGGCACGCGCCACATTCTGGCGTTGGAATGCCCCATCGGCCTGGACTTCCCCCCGGTGAGTTTCGCCAGCACTTTGCCCGCCTTTATCACGTCGCCCGGCTTGGGCGTGGAGCTGGGAGGGTAGCCGCAGTCGTACAGCACCTGGGTGGTCGTCGCGTATCTCCAGATTTCGGGCATGGCTTTCCATTCAAGGCCGACGGCTATCATTTCCTCTATGCTGGACGGGACTTCGAATTCCTGGTTGAGTTCCGCGAGCAGCGCGTCTTCTTCTTTCGTCAGCCACCAGCGGTATTCGTCGTTTTTGGGCTCTTTTAAGTGCATGAGGTAGTAACGTTCGTAGACTTCCCGCCACATCTGCTGCATTTCGCCGCGGTCGAGCGGCATGATCTTGACTAGGGGGATGCACCACCAGCGGGAATTGCCCGTGTCGTCGATGAGGAATTGCCGCTGGTTCACCGTGGCGCCGTATATCGTGCGGCGCTGGAAGTCCGATTCCCTGCGGCTCCACGGCATGCGCAGCTTGTCCGAGCCGCGCGTCAGAAAGGCTTTCAAGATGGGCACTTCGGAGCGGTTGAAGGTGCCTTCTAATTCTCCGTATTCCACGCCCCAGGCCGATATGGCGGCTTTCACGCTGTCTTTGTCTTTCAGGTTGAGCCCCACGCCTTCGGAAAAGAATTCGTCTTTCCCGAAGAGGATGCGGAACCAGGTGGTTTTGCCTATGCCCTGTCCGCCGACGAAGGTCAGCACTCCGCGACAGCGGAAGCCGCTTTGCATGAAGACGGCCGCTACGCCGGAGATGAGCCAGCGGCGGATGAGCGTTTCTTTGAAGCCGCGCGGGAAGTCCCTCTCCTCCACAAGAGAATCGTAAACATTTTGCAGACGCGAAAAGCCGTCCCAGGGTTCGGAGAGTATCCAATCTTTCACCGGGTTGACGATGTTCTGCGAACCTATGTTGGAAATAAGGGGGTCGATGTCGCCTTTCGGCATGCGCCAGCGCGAGCAGAGGGAGAGTATTTCGCCCATCGCGGCGTTTTTCGCGTTGTCGCCGCACCATGTGCGCCCCGGCATGGAAAAGACTTCTTCTTTTTTTATTTCGTCGTAGGATACGGTCATGCCGGCGAAGGCCAGCAGCGCCCGCAGGTTTTCCACGGTGCCCAGCGGCCGGCCGCCTTCCGTCAGGTCTACGAATTGGGGCTCTCTGTGTTTCAGCTTGTAGAGGCCCTCGTTTTTGAAGGCCTCCAGTTTTTTCAGCATCAGCGCCCTCGTCTTTTTCAATCCGTTTTTGACGGCGTAGTCGTTCCAGTCCGTGCCTTCGTCGTCTTGGGCGAAGTCCGGATAGACGAAGGGGACGCCCGTTTCTTCAAAGACTTTTATCGCGGCCGTCGCCCCCGGGTTTCCCGCCGTATGCCTGTCATTATCGGCGGCCACGACGAATTCTTTTTCCGGCCAGAGGCGGCGGACGTTTTTTACCACGGGCAATAGGTTGCCGGCGTCGCAGCCGATTATCACGGCGTCGCCGGTCGCCTCCGCCACTGAGCAGGCCGTCGCCCACCCTTCGGCGATCCAGACGCGCGCCGATAGGCGCGCTTCGTCGAAGCCCGAAGGGGCGCCGGAGGCTTCAGACCCCTTGTCATCCGCCCGCGCGTCGGAAGGCGCGGAAGGGGAAGAGGCGGAAGAGGGCCCTCCGCTGGACGGGACGTCCATATAGATCACGCCGAAGTTGCCCCGCTTGGGCGCCGAGGTCTCGAAGAGTTTTTTGGCGCCCTGCCGCTGCGGTATGGTCTGCACGTTGACGACGGCGCCGCTCGCGTCGAAGAGCGGCCACAGCAGGTCCTGTCCCAATATCCGGGCGCCGTGGACGGACCGCAGCCGCTTTCTTGAGGCGTATTTGTGCGACGCGTCGGCCGGCGTCGCCGCCGCCCACTTCCGCCGCGCGAGGGCCGAGGCCTCGGCCTGCGACGACGCCTTCTTCCGCGCGGCTTCGGCCCTTTCCCGCTCCCACTTCTCGGCCAGCGCTTCCCGTTCTGCGGCCGACAGGGAACGAAAATCCGCATCCCCGCGCGGGTCCCACATGTAAAACTCCCCCGTGCGCCAGTTGTGCAGCCAGCCGCGCGGGAATTCGTCGTTGAATATCCTGTATTCGCCGTTCTTGCTCCTGGGCTTGTCTCCGGAGAGCGTGCAGCGGTGCTTGCGCCCGTCGATCTTAAGCCCCTCGCCGGAAGCGAGGTAGACTCCCTCGCCTCCGAGAAAATCAAGAAAAGCCCGCTCGATGTCAAAAATTCCCCAATCGCCCAGATCCCTCACCCGCCTGACTTTTTATCTTAAACCGAAACCGAAGCGAGCGGCCCCATGCGCGCCGCCGCCCTACTTGCCCAGCTCCTGCCCTTCGACGTCCTCGATCCAGAACTTAAGATCGCGGTTCGGCTCCGCCAAAGCGGCCTCCACCGAAGATTCCACCATCGGCTCAACGATAGGTATATACTCGTCGGCGATAAGATCCTCGTCGAGCGACACCTCCTCCGGCATCCCCTCGTACCTCTCCAGCAGCTTCTTCAACTCATCCAGCTGCCTCTCCGTCACGAAAAACCTTTTCCCGTCATTCATCTTCATGCTATAATCTCCTTGTCTGTTATATGCCTGAGTCCCGTGCGCCGCTATCGCTCGGGGCTCTCTTTTTCCGCCCGCGCGTCTCTGCCGGCAGAAGCTTCTCGGCGTCCATGATCACCGTGCCATGTTCGACACAGCGGCGCATATACTCGGGGAAAGAATAAATATCATCCCAGCCGTGCCGCAGGTAGTATGCGTACAGCTCAGACTCAGTGCACTCGATGATTTTGCCTTTTTGCGCTTTCATTAGTTCGCCTCCTCAAAAATTCTCGCTTGCGGGTTATGGTTCCGGAAAAATGTTTTGTCTTCGATCCACCAGTTCCACACGTCCTGTGCCGTGCGCCACGTATCGGACTTTTTGCCTACATCGCGCCTGTGTTGCAGCATTTTGTCGAACGCGCGAAGATAAAGCGCTTTATATTTCGACCAACGTTCAGCATGGCGTATCCTTGTCTGCACATTTGCCATTGGGCAACAAATGCAACCCAGGCGGGCAAAGCCTTCGTCGTAGAGTCCGCAGTATGACAGGCTGCCCCCGCGTATGTATTCCCACACTTCGCGTTCCGTCCAGTCGAATATGAGATGCAGGTATTGCCCATTTTTTCTACGCTTCGGCTCTATTTTTTGTCTTTTCGCCCTGTGCACGCTCTCGTCGCGACGGACGCCTGTTACGCAGATAGTTCTGCCATCTCCGCCGTGCTCCTTGAGTGCCGCACAGCAATAACGCATTATGCGCGTCGGGGGCGTGTTTTTGGCGACGATTAGCGCCCACATGCTCAGGCGCGGGCTATGCATGGCAACGTCGGGCTGTGCCCGGATGAAGTAGACCAGCTCCGGCGGGTCTACGGTCGTAACACAGTAGTGCGCGTCATATTTGACTCCGGAGCGCCGCACGAGGTCGAGCACGACGGTGCTGTCTTTACCTCCGGAGTACGCGACATAATAGCCGTCCGGCGGCTCCATTTCACGTAATATGCCGATAGCCTCGGCTACTTTATCGCGGGGTCCGAAGAGCGTGTTTTCATACAGCACGACGCTATGCTAACTCCTGCTGCTCGACGTCCTCGATCCAGAACTTAAGATCGCGGTTCGGCTCCGCCAAAGCGGCCTCCACCGAAGATTCCACCATCGGCTCAACGATAGGTATATACTCGTCGGCGATAAGATCCTCTTCGAGCGACACCTCCTCCGGCATCCCCTCGTACCTCTCCAGCAGCTTCTTCAGCTCATCCAGCTGCCTCTCCGTCACGAAAAACCTTTTCCCGTCATTCATCTTCATGCTATAATCTCCTTAGTCAGTTCTACTTAGTACAGTTCTATTTTGAGTCCCGAGCGCCGCTATCGCTCGGGGCTCTCTTTTTCCTTCCGCGCGTCTCTGCCGGCAGCGCCTTCACGCCCGTCTCTTTCTCGTACCGTTTGTCTATCTCGGCAAAGCTTTTCCGGAGAAAAATCGGCGAAAACCTCACCGAAACGCCGCTCTCCCGGATAGACTCCATGATTTTTTTCCACGAATGCCCGGCCATACGCGCAGCGCGTATCTCGGTATAAAGGGACTCGATGAGCTGCGTCTTCATCTGCTTCTGCCCGTATGAAGCGCGCGGGTTGCGCGCCAGCTCGGTCAAAGCCATACGCGCCCGGCCGAGCCCTGGGACGTCGAACTCAGGCATCGCCACCATCCTCCCTGCCCGCCGCCTTAATCACCGTGCCCTGTTCGACACAGCGGCGCATATACTCCGGAAAAGAATAAATATCATCCCAGCCGTGCCGCAGCCAATACGCGGTCAACTCCGCCTCGGTGCACTCGACGATCCTGCCTCTGCGTACCTTCATCGCCCGCCATCCTTCTTAGGCGCCCTGTAAACATTGGCCAGATACTCCATGCGCCTCTTCTGCCGGCGGCGGTCTTCCGACCATACGCAAAGCATCTTGCCGACAAAAAACGCCGCTACGGCCAACGCCGCGACCACAAGAACGCAGAACGACACGAAAGCCGCTGCGACATACACCCTATACATCCTTCTTCTCCTCCTCGTCGGTCCTCATATAAGACACCAGCAGATGCCGGCAGAACTCCTTCATATCCTTCACCCGCGCCGCGTCCCGCTCAAAGCCGTCGCAGTTGTGGCAGGCGAACGCAGCCGCGCCCATCGGCAGCAGCCAGACGGCGGGGTAACACTCCTCATGCCCGCAAAAAGCGTGTATCTTCCCAAACCTGCGGCACTTCGCCGCCATCCCGTAACGCGCCATCTCAGCGGCCGCCCCCAAACATACGGGCGCACTCTTCAAGCGCCGCCTCCCTATACTCCGCGTTCACGCGCTGCTCCCAGCGGCGCAGCCCATCCGCGCGCCGTCTCTCGTCGTATCGTTCTATAAGCCAGTAAAAAACCATAAACGCCGCCGCGACGAAAAGCGGCGCCAAAACATCAGCCGTATAAGCCATCATACGCGCACCTCCCTGCGCCGCCTCTCCACGTGCCCACACTCGAAAGCGCGCGCCACAGCCGCCGCGTCGAAACGTGCCGTCGCGTTCTTCGCAAGCCCCTCCGGCTTCAGGGGATTTGGGTAAATATCCAGGTGCCTGTAGTAAGTGGCCTGAGAAATCTTCCATGCCGCCGTGATCTCCTTCATCGTCACCGTGCCCTCGATGGGGAACGGCACATACTCAAGCGCCGTCTGTGCGGGTTTCGGCTCTGTCCCGGCGGGGCAGGGGAGCGCCTCCTCAGTAGGTTCCGGACGGGAAGCCATGGCGGCGCGCCGCCCCTCTTCCTTCCTCTCCAGCTGCTCGCGTACCAAAGCGTCGATCGCGTCGCATATCTCAAAACCCGCCTCGCGGCCGACGTGCTTCGGGAGTCCCACCGTTATCTTCACCCCGAAGTCGGGGCTGTACGTAAAACTCACGCCCATAACGCAGACGCCTCCCGTGTCGTCTTCACGGGCGCAAGGCGGACGCGCAAAGCGCGGCACGTACCGGGGCGCGCCCCGTCCTCGTCGAAAGCGTCGCACAGTTTACAGCCCAAACGGCGCCCCGCGCGCAGGGCGAGCTCGGCCGGCACCATCGTCTTGTACCCCTCCGGGAACACGAAACGCTTCCCGCGCAAATCGCAGAACCCCACCATCCGACGTGAAACCATAACTTTTCCTCCAATCTCAAATCGTGATAAAATATGACAAACCATTTTTTCAAGCCGTCGAACCTCCCGAAGCCGCGCGCCAACACGGCTTCGGGAAACGGCTTTAACTCTTTTTTTTAGCTCCCACGTTTCCGCCTTTTATAACTTCAGCAAAACTGCTAAACTATATATGCCGCCGGGGGAAACGAAGGTGATAACATGAAACATCTGTCTCCGATACAGGAACACCAAAACGCGCCTGAAGAGCTAAAAGAAACAGAACGATACATCCATGACTTAAATTGCCATTTTCAAACTCTCTGCCAAGAGCTTGAAGAAAGGGTAAAAGCTCTCGAAGCTATCCTGAAGAAGTAGAATCTTAATCTACCCTGGCGGCGCGCCTAGTATCGGATGCGTCTGCCGATGCGGCGGTGTACTTCTTCAGGATTTCAAGGATCTCCGTCTTCGTGAGTATCTCCTCTTCCAGCTGTCTTGCCGCCTCCAGTACAAGCATCTCTCTGTCGAAACACTCGCGCGGCACGCCGTAATCGTAAAAAGCGAAACCCAGGCAGGTCTCGGCCCTGCGATCCAAAGAGTAGTAAAAATCCTCCTCCGGCTCCCTTCCCATACACACATTCAATTCCCTTTTAAGCGCTTCAAAATCCACAGACATAACTAAACCTCCTTATCCTCGTCAGAACCAAGACCCTCGATGATAATCAATGTTCTTATAGCAATTCTTAAATCGTCTGCTGAAAGCTCGTGCACCACTTTAGCGTGAGAAAGTCTGTCAAACAGACGATTGAAATCCAAGTCCGATAGACTATCGCTCAATAGACATAATTCGTTACGCTCAGTCTCTATTGCGTATATTGTGTTTTTGATTAGTCCTCTGATGGTATCAAGCAAAATCTTTTTTTTCATTCCTGTGATCTCTCCTCCAAAATCAGCTCTTTGGCCGAACACCCCAGTGCCTTCGCGATCGCTTCAAGATGCTTCAGCGACGGCACATACCTCCCGACCTCAAAATTATTGAGAAAAGACTGAGAAATCCCCACCGCTTCCGCCAGCTGCGCCTGCGACATCCTCTTCCCCAGCCGCATCATCCGCATCTTCTCCCTGTCAAACATCTGAACACCCCCTTAATATTCGTATTACGTATATATTATTCACCATGCTTCTATTTATGTCAATCCATATATTCGCTATTATCCCTGTAATAAGATATTAGATACCCGTATAATTTAAGGGAGGTAGAGATATGAACATTGGAGACATAATTGCTAAACGCAGGAAAGAAAGTAATTTCAGCCAAGAACAATTGGCTGAAGCTGCTGAGATTAGCCAGAGCTATATCAGCAGAATCGAACTCGGAAAAGAAAAACCTTCTTTTGAGTTGTTAGAACGTATAGCAGTAGCTCTCAATTGCGAGTTATTTATCGATTTAGTGCCTATCGGCGAGCAGCGTCGGCTCTTTACCCCAGATGAATATCCGGTAGAAGACAACGCCGCTCTGCAAACATCGACGCCGACATGGCTCACCCTTGAAAACGCGCGCGCTCTTACTATTTTCGGCATCGCATATCAAAAATTGGAAATAGAAAAGAATACGCTCTCAACAGCCGAACTCAAGGCACTTGAAGGCATTATTGAAACATGTTTATCACTGATAACCCCAAAAGGAGGAGAATAACATGGAACTTCATACGGGGGACCCCATATTCGAAGAAACCAGCAAGAAGTTGGGCGTCGGGCTGAAAATTCAGCCCTTCTTTGTAGATGGCGTATGTAGTTACCTCGCCGCTTTCCTTACGCGAAATGACAATAAAAATACTCCGTTTAAAGAAACTGACGGGTTTAAGAAGATTGCCGCGCTTTTGTACCAATATGATTTTGAGCAGGGACAAAGGGGGACAGAAAGCAGAGGCCCATATGAAAACTATATCTTTAAGCGCCACGAGAATATTCCCATAATAAAGGTGAAACAATCAAAAGATAAATTCGTTGTCGAGGACTTCAAACGCGATTATGACCATATGCTCGCGGAAAACAGCAAGACAAAAGGATAATATAGAACGTACAGGGTAATAATATGTCATATCCAGCTACTGTTTATAAAATTTTCACAGCTTCTCCTTCCGACACATCAGAAGAGCGCAAAATAGTAGACGATACAATAAAAGAGTGGAATATCGTCAATTCAGAAAAAAATAGAGTGGTGCTTATGGATATGTCTGCGAAGCAAAACGCCTACGCTGACAGTGGAAAACCGCCACAGAAAATAATCAATAATCAGTTGGTTAAGGACGCGGATATATTAGTTGCCATCTTCAAGCGGAAATTCGGCAGCCCCACCGACACGCATCCGAGCGGCACTGCGGAAGAGATAGACATCCAAATAAATAAAAAGAAACCGGTTATGCTTTTTTTCTACAACAGAGAAACAGCAAGAGACGAGTTCGATTCTTGTAAAAATGATATTCAGAAAATTAACGAACTCAAAGATAAGTATAAGAACAATACATACTATCAGCTATACCAATCTACTATAGATTTCAAAGACATATTCCGCAAAAACTTATACCAACTTGTTAACCAATACTGCATACACCAGCCTGTTGTCGAAGAAAGCGTTGATGACTTCAATGCTCGAATACAAAAAATAATAGACGATCCCAAAATGTTCCGAATCAATATATTTACATATCCCAACAATGGGTATGCAGATGATACATACAATTTGTATGACGACGATACTCCGACATCAACAACACAATATTCCGGCACTGGAAATCTGTATTGCTACAAGGAGAAATCTTTAAAAGATATTTTCCCATATGTATCAAGTGCTGTTTGTACAAACAGAAAGACGGATGCGGGGGGATTTGAAAATGCAATAAAGCGCGCCGCGCTTGATAACGATTCAATGTCAATGAGCGATCTTTTTTTAGGCGATGGTATAGCAGATGAAATTATTGGAAGTATGGTAACAAAAGGACTGTTAAAACGTGAAAGTGAAAATGGATTTTTTATTTTAACCGATTTAGGACTCGCACTAAGCATACGCCTAGAGAGGACATAATGTATCTTTAGAAAAATTTCGTCTATTTTTACAGAATCGGTTATGTCCGGGTATTCATAAAACCCCATACTGAAATAAAAACCTAACCGCCCCACCTGAAAATCCTGTAAAGGAGAGCGACGCCCCCGAAATGGACAACCTGACCCCCGCCGAAGCCGTCGGCTTCCGCCGCCCCTCCTGAAAACAGAGGGGCGGACGCAGCATAAAAATAGATAATCAGTTGGGAGTGTTTTAGTCATAATACTTGAGCATTTTATTGAATACCTCAATTCCTTCGCCATAGCCAAGTTCTGTAAGAACTTCACACATGAGTTCATCCGCCGGCCCATGCCCGTCGGCGTTGCAGTGTGGGCGCGGCTTTCCGCCGGGGCAGTCAAACTCTCTCATTTTAGCCGCGAATTCTTCCGGAGTAATCATAATATCATCCCTTTCTTTATAATTTAATTGGAGGTGCACACTTTGAACAAATGGTTTAATGGAGACATTCGCTGGAGTAATACAGAGCGGTTATCCAATCGGGAATATCATTGCCCGTTTTGTTTAAATAAAGTTTCTTCAAATACAGGATATGGTTTTATTGTAACCTTTGAATATTCGGACAGCAGAATCGGATCTAAGAATGGGGCCATATACATATGCCCTCACTGCCAATATCCAACACTGGTAATCTTGGATTTCCAGTTTCCGGGAATACCGGAAGTCAAGTCTTTAGATCACCTTCCTGGGGTTATTAAGGGTATTTACGAAGAAGCAAGAACCTGTATGAGCAACAACTGCTATACGGCAGCGTCGATGCTTTGCAGAAAAATCATTATGAACACGGCGGTCTCTGAAGGTGCGAAGACCAATTTAAATTTTTTCACATACGTAGACTACCTGAAAGGCAAAAATTTATTTCATCCAAAATGTGAATCGCTCCTATCAACAATCAAAGATAAAGGGAACGAAGCAAACCATGAAATAGAAGATGTAACAAAGAACGACGCTAAAAACGTATTACTATTTACATATTACCTGCTTCTATATGTTTATGAGATACCAGGGAAAATCAACGCCGAAATCCCGGGATAAACACCGAAACGCAAATCCAGTTCCGGACAAAAATATCATATGAAGACCGTGGGGAGAAAAGGCCAGAAAACGAAGATTCCCCGCCGAAGCAGGGAATCTTTACGCGCTCTTCCGGTTACTTTACCCTCGCGGGCAGCCGTTGCCGGAAGATTCCTTAAGGCTACCTGTTGAATGTCACATCAGAAACAGTAGTGCTTGTAGCAATGAAAGGCTCCTCCCTACGGATTATCCCTCTCTCAACAAGCCGCTTATACCGCCTATCCGCACGCTGCATCACACTCTCCTCGGGCATGCTTACGCCATCGGGAATATTTTTCCGCATCAGCTCCTCATATTCCTTAACGTAATTCATCATATAAACCTCCTCGTGTGAAAGAAAGCTCCAAGTTTTCTTTGTCCTATATAGTCGCGTACAAGTGCATAATATTTATTCAGATTAGACGCCAGATCCGCATCTTCTTCAAAATCGACAATTTCAAGTTTCAAATCTTGCAAGGTTTTGATATCAAGCCCTCTGCCATGGGACTTCCACCGGTTATTATCGCTCAGATCCGCAGCGATATCCTCGGCTCTCTTTTCCTTCTCATCCGGTGTGACTGCCCTGCCTGGATCTGTAGTCCTATGATTATTCCAATTTTTGAATTTATATCGAACTAACCATTTCTTCAACAGTTCGATGCTGAGCTCCCTTGCCTGCTGATAATAACGCAGATTGGCAAGATCTAATTCCCTTAACATCATAAACTCAGCGTCGGTCAAATTATTTTCCCTTGATTTCTCTATAAACTCCCCCACCTTATCGAGATACCCCTGAGCCGGAATATATCGTCCATCCTTATTGGGGACCTGCGGGTCTATTGGGCCAAGCACACTGTAATAATTCATATAAATTTCGTCGCCGCTCATACATAAGACCGTGCCTGCGCTGTAGGCATAATCCGGGATAGCAAAAACAACTTCGTCATAAAAATGGCGGACAACGTTTACTATACGTTCGACCTCTTCTATACTCCCACCGTTCGTTGTGAGAATAAAAAATAACTTTCGTTTTTTTGTTCTTATCCTCCTCCAAATCAGCGAGAAGGTCTTTTATAATCCCAGATAACGTATTGAATATATCTGAATGGATATATATAACATCCGAGTCGGAAATTTTTTCTATTTTCATCAAATAAAAATTAAGTTGGGATTTTATAGTATCATCTAACGGAAAATCCACAACCCCCACCCCTTACATTGCCTATGTCATATAAACCATATTTATATTCTCACACAACAATAAAAATATAGCAATGGGTTTTTGCACTACATTTTTCGCCCCATATTTCTATCTTGCCAGCCTATCCAGCTCATCCGCGTACCACTGCATCATCCGCACCCGTTCCGGCATATACTTCGCCTGGTTATAAATCTCGCGCACGCCTCCGGCTTCCGCAGAACCTACAAATGGACGGGAAATCGAAATAAAAACCTAACCGCCCCGTCCGCAACCGGCATAAGAAAAAGCCTTGACTTTTTAAATTTTGTAGCTACAATATAGACACATAAAAGGAGGTGCGGATCATGGGCACAGTATGTGACAATGTGGTGCGTTTCCGGATCGACTCGGAAACAAAAGCAAAAGCCGCCGAAGCTTTAGATTGCATGGGACTCACCATATCCGACGCCATGCGCATAACGCTGCGCAGGATAAGCGAAGAAGGGCGCCTGCCCTTTGATGTGGAAATCCCGAACGCCCGCACCCGCCGCGCGATACGCGACATGCGCGAAGGGCGGACAACCCGCTTTGAGACCGTCGAAGAAGCTCTGAAAGACTTAGGCCTCTGATATGTTGGCCATTGAGCTTACAGCCCAATTTAGGCGCGACAAAAAACGAATGGAAAAGCGCGGCGCCGACATGACAAAACTTCGGGGCGCCATCCTTCTGCTTGCGTCAGAAGCGGAAATACCGCCGAAATATAAAGACCACGCGCTGAAAGGCAATTGGGAAGGATGCCGCGATCTTCATATAGAAGCGGACTGGCTTCTGATATACGAAATCAAAGATAACACGCTGGGACTTGCCCGTACCGGCACGCACGCGGACCTGTTCGGGGGATAAAATTTTATTCCCTCCCTCCTGCAAATACGAAAAAATCCCTCCGGGCTTTCGCGGAGGGGCTTTGTATATTCTATCCCATCAAATGCTTTGGCGGCTCTATATCTGTATACCTGGCCTGTTTTTGCCTCTCTTCCACGCGAATGCGCTCCGCAAACTCCGTGATCTTATTGCACAGCCACATAAAAGCCGTTGTCCCCTCAGAATAATCCGCCTCCGCGTACATATTGATCCGGCCATCCGCCCGCATTTGCTCCACCTGCTTCAATGCTTTCATATCACCCTTAGGGTAAATAGCGAAAGTTGCTCCGCCATTCTGATTTACTACTGAAAACGCCGGCACGTCGCTTGGCCCGTCAGCCACATAAACCATGTTGATAAAATGCACCCTGCGGTGCTCCTCCGGTATCTTCGTGTTCACAGTCATATCATCTATCAACCCGACACCCTTATTGATCTCGAAAAGGGCCCTTGTCTTCGTAGTATTATCCAGTGAATACCCGACTTCGCTGATAATATATCTGCTTTTGTCATTAGGGTCGGGCCCCTCGATAAATTCACAGCCCCAGATCTGTTTAGCAAACCTGGCTACGCTTGAACCGCGGATAACCTGGCTGATCCCCGTACTCACGATATAATGCTCCAGCTTTATGTCATACTCCGCATAAATCGGCTCCTTTTCGATCAGGGCCTGCGTCCTTTCAAAAATATCAGGTATCCCGTCATAAAAACGCAGATTTTTCCCAAGGTCATACAATTTATCATTATTCAGCCCCTCAAACTTCCCTTCCCTGGCATAACGGATCATATGATTAAGATAAATCGTGTCAGGGTTTACCTTCACCTTCTGTTCTCTCATATACTTTGCCGGCAAAGCATTGACCTCATCCCAAAAAACCTTTGGATTCACATTGTAAAACTCAAAAACAGGATCCTCCATATAACCATTGACCAGCGTCTTATCAAAATCCCACACAAGGGCGATTATATTTGCCAAAGTCCTGCTGCCTCCTTAGCTAAAACTCAAGAAATCCCGCCGCCTGACAGCCCGTCCAGCTCATCCGCATACCACTGCATCATCCTCACCCGTTCCGGCATATACTTCGCCTGGTTATAAATCTCCCGCACGCCTCCGGCGCTGTGCGCGAGCTGCGTCTCTATCGCGTCCGCGGACCAAAGCCCGGACTCGTTGAGGATCGTCGACGCCATATGCCGGAAGCCGTGCGCCGTCATCTTATCCGGACCGAAGCCCATAGAGCGTATCGCGATCCGCACGGTATTCTCCGACATCGGCCGTGTCGCCGAGCGCTCCGATGGAAAGACGAACTCCGTCCTGACGCCGTCTTCGTCGAGCAGCCGCCGCTCATCCTCCAGAACCTCCGCCGCCTGGCGCGACAGCGGCACGACATGCTCTCTGTTTCCCTTCATGCGCTCCGCCGGTATGCGCCACTCCCGCCGCGGCAGGTCGAGCTCGCGCCACAGCGCGCCGCGCACCTCGCCGGGCCGGCAGAAAGTATACGCCGAAAACAGCAGCGCGTTGCGCACCCGGCGCTGTCTATAATACCTTATTCCGCGCATAAGCTCCGCTACGTCCCGTCGGTCCGTCAGCGCGGCGAAATGCGCGGCGCGCACCGGCATCAGATTGGCAGACAGGCCCGCGGTGGGATCCGCGGGCACCATACCCGTGGGAATGCCGAACTGAAAAACCGCCGCGAAAATATCCAGCACGCGATGCGCCGTCTCGATAAACCCCTCCCGTTCGACCTCCTTGCAGAGCGCGAGGATCTCCTTGCCCTTGATAAACGCCGCCGGCCGTCCCGCAAAGCGCGGCAGCAGATACTTATCCAGGCGCATCCGCACCGTCCGGCTGTAATTCGCCGACAGAGGCAGGATACGCGTCTTATACCATTCCTCCGCCAGCTCGCCGAAGCGCACGTCAGGCACTTCAAGCCCCGTCGCTATCCCCACCTCCCGCTTCTTAAGCGCGCACGCCTCGCGCGCAGCCTTCAGCGACAGCTCCGGATACCTTCCAAGGGAAAACTTCCGTCGTTTGCCGCCCTTCTGCGTAACGAACCACCAATACTTGATGCCGGACGGCACCACCTCGACATACAGGCCGTCTCGGTCGGCCTTCATAAAGCGCTGCTCCTTCGGGCGAAGGTCCCGCACCGCGATCTCAGTCAGCATCCGCCTTCTCCTCTCTTCGGCACTACAAAAAAGATCGTAGTGCCGAAAATTCGATTTTGTAGTGCTGAAAATTCGTGATTAGGCTTGATTGGACTTGAGAAGGAATGAGAAAGCACAAACCCGCCGTAATCGCAAATTTTCCAGTATTATACAGTATCGTGAGTGGACTTGAGAAGGCTTGAGAAACAAATCAAGCCCCGTGAGGGGGCTTGATAAAGCGTTCTGGTGGAGACGCGGGGAATCGAACCCCGGTCCAACAGAAGACAATCTGGAGGGCGCTACGTGCGTAGCCTACATTTTAAATTTCAGGGCTGCGGCTCCCACAGGCAGGATACGCTTTCCCAATCCCCTCCTGTATCTCGGACGGCAGCCGAAGGGCTCTGCTGCGGCCCCAGCCGTCTTTGTGACGCCCTTCCGGTACCCGACGGCGGAAGCGCCGGAGAGCGCGCTGCTTAATTAAGCAGCGAGTGCGTAATTGTCTTCGACAATTATTGTTTTGGAGCCGGATTTACGAGGTTTCCCCATCCTCGGCACGCTCCCCCCGACCCTCCGCTGTTGTCGAAACCTGTCGTCCCCGGAGAAGCTCAATATGCGCGCCGTGCGCTTATATTGGCTTGCGGCATAAAAGCCGCGGGCGGGAATAGTTCCCTAATAATCGTCTTCGCCGCGTGACCTGCGGCGCAGCGCCCTTGACATCTCGCGCTCCGCGTCACGCTCTGCGGCGCTGCCGCGCTTGTCGTGGAGCTGCTTTCCCTTAGCTACGGCAAGCTCTATCTTTGCGCGCCTGCCCTCTTTAAGGTACATTTTCAACGGCACGAGCGTCAAACCTTTTTCGCGCGTCTTTTCGACGAACCTGCGTATCTCAGCTTTGTGGACAAGCAGCTTGCGCGCGCGAAGCGGGTCTTTGTTGTAGATCGTACCTTTTTCGTAAGGCGAGATGTGAACGTTGTAGAGCCACAGCTCGCCCCTTTCGACGGCCGCAAAGCCGTCTTTGAGGTTAACTCTGCCGTCTCTGACGGATTTTATTTCCGTTCCCGATAAAACAATGCCAACTTCGAAGGAGTCCAATATAAAATATTCATGTCTCGCCTTCCGATTCTGCGCGACTGTTTTATCATCAGGCACATTTTTCACCTCGTTGCAGGATTATACCTTTTTGAGCAAAATTAGTCAAATATTATTTCAGATAAGCGCAACCCTGCCGAAAGAAAACGAAAAAGTTGCGTTCCACCGTCTAAGCGATACGAATTTCCGCTGGACATCGTGCGACTTTTAGTCAAAAATATATCTGAGACAAATTTGTATTTTAGGAGGCTTTTCCTTTGGATATAAACGACATCTTCCGTGCGATGGGCAGGAGGCGCGAGTGGACTCAGGGCGACGGCGACAACGGCGAAGGCTGGGAGGCCCCCCCACGCGTGCCGACGGCGCTGCCGCCGGTCAAAAAAACGTGGTTCGCCGTCGCCGCGATATTTGTACTCTTCGGCGTCGCGCTCCCGTGGCTCGCCTCCTTTCTGACGGAGCTCTGCTGGTTTGAGTCACAGGGCTTCGAATCGGTGTTCTGGCGGCGCTTCTTCGCGTGGTGGGAGCTCTTCGCAGCCGCAGCGGCCGTCGCTTTCGCGATATTCGCGCTGAACTGGACGGCCGCGCTTCGCAGCGCGTCCGCACAGGACGGAGAATTTTCCGGCGCGCAGCTGCGAAGGCTCAGGCGCGTCGCGCTCGGCGCGGCTTTCGCCTTCGCGCTGGTGAACGCCTTCTCGGCGGCGGGGATGTGGCCGGAATTTTTGAAGTTCGCGCACCCGACGCCGTTCGGCGAAAAGGATCCTCTCTTCGGTATAGATGCCGGCTTTTACGTCTTCACTCTGCCGTTCCTCAGCTTCATACAGGAATGGCTGCGCGGTGTTCTTATATTCGCGCTCGTTGGCACCGCCGCGGCGTACTTTGCGGCGCGCGCCGCTTCTTTCGCTCCGGGGAGATTTTTCGTCGCCCCTCGCGCCCGCCTGCACCTTACGGCCTTGGCTTCCGCGGCGCTCGCGCTGTGGGGCGCCGGCTGCTGGCTCGCGCGCTATGAGCTGCTCTTTTCGCCGACCGGCGTCGTCTTCGGCGCGGGCTACACGGACGAACATGTGATACTACCGGCCCTCACCGTGCTGGCCTTTGCGCTGTTCGCCGCCGCGGCTCTGCTCTTCGTGAACTTTTTCAAGCCGGCCTGGAAGTTCTCCGCAATCCTCATCGGCGCGCTGCTCGTTGCGGGCTT
Organism: Synergistes jonesii; assembly: GCF_000712295.1. Classification (NCBI taxonomy): domain Bacteria; kingdom Thermotogati; phylum Synergistota; class Synergistia; order Synergistales; family Synergistaceae; genus Synergistes; species Synergistes jonesii. The sequence goes on from NZ_JMKI01000004.1 coordinate 33,858, forward strand.
CGCGTCGCGCACGCTTCTGCCCGGAGTGGTGCAGCAGTACGTCGTCAAGCCGAACGAGTACGAGAGGGAGAAAAAATATCTTGACTTCCATCTCGAATTTACACGGCGGGGCTTCGGGCTCAACCGCGTGACCTCGGTGGCCTTTACGCCGGAAGCGGAGGTGACGGCCGCCGAGCTCGCGGCCGAGAACGAAACTGTGCGGGATATACGCATGTGGGATTACTCGCCGCTGCTGCGCACCTATAAGCAGCTCCAGGCGATAAGGACCTATTACAACTTCCACGACGTATTCATCGACCGCTATTCGGTCAACGGACGCGGCCGTCAGGTGATACTCGGCGTGCGCGAGCTCGACCTTTCGAAGCTTCAAAATCCGACGTGGGTGAACACGCATCTTGAATTCACGCACGGCTTCGGCGTCGTGATGAACCCGGTCAACGAAATAGCGGAAGGGGGGATGCCCCTATTCTTCATGAAGGATATCCCGGTGCGCTCGACGGTCGACATACCGCTGTCGCGTCCCGAGGTCTATTACGGCACGGGGCGCTACTCCTACGTCCTCGTCAAGACCGGCGTCAAGGAATTCGACTACCCAATGGGAGATTCTAACGTGCGCACGACTTACGACGAGAACGGCGGGGTGCCGATAGGCTCGCTGTGGAAGAGAATCCTTTTCGCGCTCCGCTTCCACGATTCCGAGATACTCTTCACCGGAGCCCTTAATAAAGAAAGCCGCATACTTTACAACAGAAATATTCGCGAAGCCTTCGCGAAGGTGGCGCCATTCCTTATATACGACGCAGAGAGCTATCCGGTCCTCGCCGGCGGGCGCATCAAGTGGGTGCAGGAGGCTTTCACGTGGACGGAGCGCTATCCATATTCTAAGCCCTTTGCCGCGAACGACGCGACTCTTTCGCACTTCTTCGGCGTGAACTACCTGCGCAACAGCGTCAAAGGAGTCGCCGACGCCTACACGGGGCAGCTGGAATTCTTCGCCTTCGACGAGAGCGACCCGATCCTTTGCACGTGGAAGAAGATTTTCCCCGCGCTATTCAGGGACAAATCGGGAATCTCCGATGAAATGCGCGCGCATCTGCGCTACCCGGAGGATTTCTTCGAGGTGCAGACGGAGGTCTATACGACCTATCATATGACGGACACGAACACTTACTACAACCGCGAGGACGTCTGGGAGGTCACGCCGGTCGGCCGCGAGAAGCGCATAGAGCCGAACTACGTGACGATGAAGCTGTGGGGACAGAAGTCGCCGGAATTCGCGATAATCGTCCCCTACATGCCGCTCGGGCGCGACAACCTTATAGGCTGGATGGCCGGACGCTGCGACCCGGAAAATTACGGCGAACTGCTCGTCTACCATTTCCCGAAGCAGAAGCTGATATACGGCCCGGGGCAGGTCGAAGCCCTTATCGATCAGAACCCGGAGATATCCGCGCAGCTTTCGCTGTGGAGCCAGCGCGGCTCGGACGTTATACGCGGCGATCTGCTCGTCATCCCTATAGGCAGATCGCTGCTCTACGTGCAGCCCCTCTACCTTAAAGCGGAGAAGGGGGAGCTGCCCGAGCTGAAGCGCGTCATCGTCTCAACGGGAGGACGCGTAGCGTGGGGCGAGAACTTCGGCGCGGCGCTAGAAAAGCTGATGGGGCGTAAAGTGGCGACATCCGCGGCCCCGAAGGCGAAGGCCGCCGAAGAGGGCGCCGCCGAAGCGCCGGATATAAAATCTCTCGCGCGCAAAGCCGCGCTCCTCTACGACGAGGCGATCTCGGCGCAAAAGAACGGAGAGTGGGCGGCCTACGGAGAAAAGATAAAGAAGCTGGGGGAGGTGCTGTCTAAGCTGAAGGGGCCTGAAGAGTGATGTTACTTCTCTTCGGGGCCTTCGCGGCGCTTGTAGCCGCGCTCTTGGGGCTGTGCTTTTACGTCTTTTCCGCCTATGTGATGTACAGGATAGGGGATAAATTCGGAATTGGCTCCTTTTTCGAGTTCTTGATACCTTTTTACAACCTGCTGCTGCTCTGCGACTGTGCGGGGGTGACGCGATGGACCGCCGCGGCGATGGCCTTCGCTCCTTTTGCCGCGCTCTTGTCTCTTTTTGCGCGCGGCGCCTTTCGCAGCGTCGTGCTGTGCTCTGCCGCGGCGCTCTTTATTTTTTCGTGGGGCTATCTGTGGGGAAGCGTCGCGCGCAGGCTCGGGAAAAATTTTCTGCTCTGGGGAGCGAGCTCCGTTCTCTTCGGAGGCATACCCGTCCTCTTCCTCGCCTTCGACCAATCGCTGCCTCCGAGGCGTTGACAGCGCACGGCATAAATATAAAATACGTGATGAAAAAGATTATATATTGGGGTGTTTCTGTGAGATTCTTTAAAATACTTTTTTTGACGATAGCAGTGACGGCGCCCTTTTCTCTCCGGGCTTCCGCCGCCTCGACCGCGAGCCTGGACGCGATGATACACGAACAGATGTCAGGCGAGACGCAGGGCGCGCCGCTTTCGCACGACGCGGCGCAGGGGGACGGCGCTCATAATAGCAGCGAAGCGGCGAAGGGCGCCGAAGAGGCGCGGCCGCAGGCGCATGAGGAAGGGGCGGCCTCTCCCGCGGAGCAGCCGGCGGCGAGCGCAGCGCTGGAGGAGCCGGCGCCGGCCGAGCTGCCGGAGGTATACGAAATATCGCTCGGGCTTATCGCCGACGCAGACAGGCGCGGAAAGACGCGCTCTCTCTCCGAAGAATTTTACGCGTCAGGGCGCCGCGACAAGGCCGCGTCCGTTATCGGACGCGCGCTCGGAGAGGAGAATGATTTTTCCCTTCACTACCTCGGCTCCTTCTGCCTGAAGACCCTTCCGGCCGCAGGCGACAGGGAGGCGCAGGCGGAATTCCTGACCGGGCTGATGCGCGGCTATTCGAGGTGCGGCGTGCTGATGTTCACGACAGATGCGGTCAAGGCTTTCGCCGTTTATCCTCCGAGCCGCGGAAGCGCGTGGAAGGCCGTTCCCGACGGCGCCGCGCGGGCTGCCAAAGGCGAACGCGTTTACAAAGGCGACGCAGTCGTCTTCATCCCCTTCCCCTACGGCACGAGATTCACAGTAGACCTTACCGCGAAGAACGGCGCGAACGTGAAGATGTGGAAGATTCTTCCCGGGAGCTCCGTCGTCAGAAACTGGCAGGGCGGAGTATGGGAAAAGGAGATCACCGTTGTAGGAGCGGTGAAATGACAAAGGAGGCGATGCTCTTATGAAAAAATTTATCGCGCTCGCAGCCGTTGCGCTCGTAGCGATGTCCGGCACGCCCTCCGCGGCGCCCGCCGACACGTGCTGGGATGAGTTCATCGCGCGCGAGGCGGAAAGAGAGAAAATCCGCGCCGAAGGGCCGGAATATTTTTCGAAGATAGCGCTGCTTGCGCCGCAGGGCGGCGACGCCGAGCTGTGGAGGCTCTCCTGCTCGGCCCCGACGCAGGAGATGCGCGCCGCCGCTTCGGCGGCTCTTGTAAAAAAATGGTTTCCCGGCGGCGATCCGGCCAACTGGGAATCCGTGACGGGATTTTTCCCGAGCTCAAGCTTCACGCCGAAGCAGCTCGTAGCGGTGAACGCGCTCTTTAACGCGGTGGATGCGCTCTCGCGTGTCGAGGGGGGAAAATATTCCGCCGCCTGGCTGATGACGCGCTTCGCAAAATCGTCGCGGGCCAAGCTCTGCTTCATAGACGAGATGCCGGAGTATTTCAGAAAAGTCCTCGACGATCTGATCGCCGAGACGAAAATGCCCGGGGACTGGTCGAGCAGCAGAATTGCAGGGCCTTACCCCTTTGTGCCGCTCTATGGCGGAGAGAGGTCGATGAGTTACGCGACGGCTAACGGCCTGCAGTTCCTCGACGGCGCCGGAGCCGTGGCGAACTTCGGCCCCTACGCCTGGGACAGGGCGCGCGGCTTCGTCTACCGCATCGTAGACCGTAGCGACCGAGGATTCTGGCTGCGCGACTGATCCGCGCAGACAGATGCGTCGTAAAGCAAAGTCTGCCGCGCCATGGCGAAATGCCTTGGCGCGGCGGCTCGTCCGTTATAGGCGTAAAAATTTTTACCCTTCGTCCATTTCTTCGAGGATGTCGGCGGTTTCCGACAGCGCTTCGGCTTCGATCTCGTCGGTGTCCCTTCCATCCTTTTCCATCTTCGCAAGACGCTTTTTCGCCTTTTCGATCCGATCGAGGATTCCCGCGTCCTCGTAGCCTTCGCGCAGCGCTTTTTTATCTTTTTCATCGGAGAGGTTGTCGGTCAGGTAGGCGAAGAGAAAGGCCGGCGCGCTTATCGCCGTGAGGCGCTTGTCAGTCTTGCACCACGGGTCAGCGAGGTACGCCGCGTCGTTCACCGCGTCCTCCATGTCCTCGTCGATCTCGTCGTCTGTGTCCGGGAAATCCCAGATGCCGGTGATGAAGAGGGGGACGCAGGGAGAGAGCGATATCGCGTAGTTCGTCGCGTCGCGTACCTCTTCGGGGGAGGCGCTCTTTTCGAGCAGCGCGATCGCGCGCGCGTGCTCGCCGGCGACTGACTCTGCCGAATCCGTTTCAAGATATGTCATTATGTCGTCGTAGAGCTCAAGGTCGAGCATCGTGCGGTAGAGCAGGGTACGGCTCGGGTAAAGCCCCTCTTCGTCGAAGCTCGCGAACTCCTTGGCCGTTTCGTAAGCTTCGTCGACGTGCCCCTCCGCGAGAAGAGAGTAGCCGAGATTCGTCAGCACCGTCATGTAGACGAGCGCGTCCCTGTCGCCCTCGACGAAGGCCGGGATCTCTTTGGCGTCGACTACAGCGCGTATCGAATCGAGAGCCTCCCTCAGCATGTCGAGGTTTTGGACGCCGTCCTCGTACGCCATCGACTCCCATACGGCGAGTTTGCCGTATGGGCTGTTGGGGTCGAGCGTGAGGAGCTCTTCGCCGATTTTTTTTATTTCCTCGTCGCTCTCGGCTTCGTCGAGTCTGTTCAAAAGCTCTTCTTTTGTCATCAGATACTCCATCCTCTCGGTTTGTTTTAAATCGTCCGCCTATTATACGTTAAACGCCGGATACGACCAACAGCAATGTGTTGCCCCCTTGGAGCTTCATTATATAGGCGAGGTCGCCGTGCCTGAGCTGCCTCTGTCTGCCGTCGAGCGCCGGCCCGTTGATGCCTAACTGCTCGAGCAGCTTCTGCGCCTCTTTTGCCGAGGTCTGAGGTTCGAAGGACATTATCAGCTGCTGGCAGAGACTTGCGAATTCTTCGTCTTCGTCCGGTCCTGCGGCGCCGAATCTATGCGCTTTGGGCACACGCCGCTCGACGGCGTAGGAGACCGCGGCGTTCTTGATCATTTTCGTCTCCGGCGCCGTGTTGAAGAAGAGCTGTATCGATTCGTTGTAGTCTATTGCGTAGCTCCCGCCGTCAAAATGCAGGATTTCCTTTTCTATGCGCTCGTCCGAAAGAGGATATTTTACCCTTTTTGCCGCGATCTTCAAATTCATCGTGAATATGGAAAGCGAGACGCCCGTTCCTTCTTTTTCGTCGCAGCAGCCTGCGTAGGGGCGCAGCGCGCAGGCGGCGACGACCAGGCAGAGCAGAAAAAATTTTTTCATTGTGACGGCCACCTCATTTCTCAGCTAAGTATCCCGGGCGCGAGATTTAGCGGATTTCAATCCAGATTATAGCAGACGCGCAGGTTAAAATAGTTTTTTTAGGGTAGAATATCATTTGAATTGCGGAAGGAGTGTTGCAATGAAAGGAAAAGTTAAAAAATTTCTTGCCGCCTCGGCGTTGGCGCTGCTCTGTGCGCTGCGCTGCGCTGCAGCCTCAGCGGCCGACGGCGACGTGCCGCTCGCTGCGGCGTACGAGGACGAAAGCGGCTCGCGCGTCGCGCTGCCCGAGGGAGCCTTCGTCAGGAGCGGCGCGCTTTGGGCGCCGCTGGACGCGCTTAGATTGATGGGGGCGCCGGCGGCGCTCGGCGAAAACAAAAAGAGCGCCGTGATAAAGGTGGAAAATCCCGCCGATGCCTTCGACATACCGGCGCTCGCCCAGCTGGCGGGCGGCGCGCTGTCGCTCGACTTCCCGCTGATCCGCGTCGGCGAGGCGTATTTTTTCAACATGACGGGGATGCAGAATCTCGTCAAGCTCGATTACAGAATCGAAAGCGGCAGCGTGATATTCACGCCCAACGCCAGCGCAAAAGCCTACCTGCGCGGCGAGGCGGCGAAGCCTGAGCCGAAGGACGGCAAACTCACGCTCGTATGGGAGCACGTCGCCGCCGAAAATCCCGACCTCGGCGCGCAGGCACCGATTCCCGGGCTCGACGTGATCTCGCCGACCTGGTTCAATCTAAAGGACGCCGGAGGCGGCATGGCGAACAGGGCCTCCTTCGCCTACGTCGAGGCGGCGCACAGAAGGGGCTATCTCGTATGGGCCCTCGTCTCGAACAGCTTCAACGCTCAGATGTCGTCGTCGTTTTTCAGAAACGCACGTGCGATGAATCTTTTTATCGCACGCCTGCTGATTTACGCGAAGCTCTACGGGCTCGACGGCGTCAACCTCGACTTCGAGGGGCTCGACGAGGTGGACAGGGCGAACTTCGTCGGCTTCGTATCGCGGCTATCGGAGTTCCTGCGCACGGAGGGGCTGACTTTTTCCGTCGACGTCTTCATACCGGCCAACACGAAGTCGTCGCGCAGCCACGACCGCGCGGCGCTCGCGAAGTACGCCGACTATATAATGCTGATGGCTTACGACGAACACTGGCGCACCTGCAAGGTGGCCGGCTCCGTCGCGTCGCTGCCGTGGGTCGCGCGCGCGGTGGAGGGCGCCCTCGCCGAGGGGGTGCCGGCGGAGAAGCTCGTGCTCGGGGTGCCCTTCTATATGAGGCGCTGGGAGGAGACGCGCGGTCCCGGCGGCGTAAGCGTCAAGGGCTACACGCTGACGATGGCCGGCGCCGAAGAGATTTTGGCGCGGCGCGGGCTGACGATGCAGTGGCTCCCGTCGGCCGGGCAGAATTATTTCGCCTATTCGGCCGACGGCAAGGTGCAGAAAATATGGGTCGAGGACGCCGCGTCGATAGCCAAAAAGCTCGAACTCGTGCAGAAGCACGGCCTGGCCGGGATGGCGGCCTGGCGCAAGGGGCACGAAAAGCCGCAGGTGTGGGACGTGATTTCCGAGATGATGGGAAAATAAAAGATTAAAAGCGCCTGCAGAAGCGTCGTGCCGTAGCGTTCGTCCAGCGCTCCGGCATGGCGTTTTTAATCGTTTTTATTACCAGCCGGAGCCGCCGCCCCCGCCGCCTCCGCCGCCGGAGAAGCCCCCGCCGCCGGAGCCCGATGATATTGTCGGCGAGAATTCCGGCTTCGGCATGCCGGCCGCGACGCTCGACGATAGCGAGTCCGTGAAATTCCCGAAGCCGCCGCTCATGAAGAGGTACGGCGACGGGCCGTCGTACCACTGAGGCGTGTAATCCGCCGCTTCGAGCACCTTGGCGAAGCGCTCTCCCCACGTTTTCGCGGCGCCCATCGCCACCGCGTAAGGCAGCAGCCTCTCGTAGACCTCCGGCGTATCCTCCGGAGCGTTGAACATTTCCAGCCGCTCCTTCTCGGCCGTCGCGACGTACATATAAAGCCCCTCTATCTCGCTGTGAAGCTCTTTGCCGCGCTTAGTCCTGCGCAGCGAAAGGGGGCGCAGCGTCGCGGTCTGCGCCGCAGAGGCGATAAAGGGCAGCACCGTCAGCAGCGGGCCCCTCTCTCCGCCGTAGGCCGCCGACGCGAAAAAGGCCGCGATCACGGCCGGCAGCAGCGACGCGAGCGTTCCCTTCGCCTTCGCCGCTAAGCTGTCGGCCGGCGCCGGCTTCCTCGCAAAGGAGATCAGCATCACGCCGCCGCCGAGCAGAGCGGCGGCGGCCGCTGCGCCCCACGACTGTCCTGTGAAGGGCAGCGTCGACGCGACGCCCGCCGCGAAGATAAGCGCTCCCGTGACGCAGAAGCTGAAATTGTCCACCGTAAGCCCGCGCGCAAGCGCGTTGACGGCGCCGCGCAGCGCTGCGTTCGCACGCGCTATGCTCTCTGAGTTGTTTTTGTCGATGGCAAGCTCCTCCCGCCCCGAGCTTGCTGGGAAAAGTCGGCGCAGCAGGACTTCCTCGTCGTGCGTCAGCTTGGCGTCGCTTTCGAGCCTGTGCAGGTAAAACTTTTTGTCCTTCCCGATGCCGAAGAGACCGCCTCCGCTCTCCCTTTCCTCGATCTTCAGCGCCCCCTTGACCGCGAGATCGATCAGATCTGCCGAAATGGAGATGCGGTCGAACACGGAATTTCTGACGCGGCGCACGAACGCCGGCGAAGAGGCGTCGGGCGGGTAGAAGCGCGGTATGACGGCGGGAGCGTCGTCATCCTTCAGCTTCGACAGAGAGAAGAAGAACCAGACGCAGGAGAGCAGCAGCGTGCCGAAGGCTATCGCGTGCTGCGCGCGCTCGTTGCCGAAGGGCGACGGAGGCGGCGCTACGATTCCTTTTTTCCACGTGTAGACTACGGTGAGCCCCTCGCCGGCCGCGAGGGCGCGGGTCGTCGCGACTCCGTTTTCCCCGACGCGCTTGGCGTCGGCGGCGTCCCCCTTTTCTCCGTAGCGCCCCGTGTACCATTCGACGGAGCGGAACTTCTCGCCGGAAAACCTTTCCGGGAGCCGGACTGTGCAGGAGGCGCGCAGAATCGGCCACGACCAGCCGTTGCCGGTGACGTTCCAGTAGAGCTCGTCGAACTCGTCGAAGAAGCCGACTTGAAGAGTCGTCTTGTAGCTTATCTCGAAGGTGTGCGGACCGCGCGGGATGATGCCGTTAGGGTCGCCTATCCTGACGTTCGCGTAGCTCCCGTCGTCCGATATTTCAAATGGCGTGCTTCCGCCGTCGAGCGTCGCGCCCGTCACGCTGAAGCCGACCCTGAAGCTTCGTCCGCCCGCGTCCTTGCATCTAAGCGGGAAGTGCCTTATGATGCCGCGCTTTATGGAGATATTTTCGACGTTGATCCTTATCGTCTCAGTCACGGAGAGCGAGCTGTCCTCGTGAATCTGTATACTGCTCTCGAAGTCGGTTATCTCCTCTGAGGCGAGGGAAGGGGGCGCCGCGAAGGCCAGCGAAAAAAGCAGCAGGGCCAAGCAGAGCATTATTTTTCTTATCTCTTTTGTGCGGCGCATGAAAAAATTCCCCCCGTGTCGTCGAAATACGAGTCGATTATACCGCGAGCGGCGCGTTACGTGTTAATATTTACGCTGTAGATACACGACGACTGAATGACTGCGGAGGATTTTACGATGATAGTGAGACTCGTATCAGAAGAAGGGGAGATGCGCACTGCGAAGGTGGGCTTCAGCTGGACGGTATTCTTTTTCGGCTTCCTCGTCCCGATATGCCGCGGCGACGCCAAATGGGCCGTCATCATGTTCGCCGCTAGCGTGCTGACGCTCTTCCTCGCGCAGATGGTCTTCTGCTTCACTTATAACGGCACCTATATAAGGGAGCTGCTAGCGAAGGGCTTCCGCCCGGGCGACGATTATTCGCGGGCCGTGCTTGTAGCGAAGGGGTATATAGCGGGGTAGGCCGCCAGTCGCACGCGGCGTTAAGAGCGCTGGAAAAAATAAAAAATTTCCGCGCAGAGCGCCGCAGATTTTTTGAACGCGGCCGCGCGCGGAAAAATTTTTGCAGGTAAAGGCTTCGTCGCCGATGAGCCGTCGGGCTCGTCAGCGGTTTTTTGCCAGCTCTTTTATCGCATCTACGGTATAATCTATTTCCTCCTTCGTGTTGAAGCAGCCGGGCGACAGCCGCAGCGCGCCCTGCGGGAAGGTGCCGAGCGTCTTGTGGGCGAGCGGCGAGCAGTGGAGCCCGGGGCGCCCCTCTACCCCGTAACGCTCGGAAAGGTCGCGCGCCAGCAGCCCGTTGTCGATCCCGTCTATGTTGAAGGAGTAGACGGGCAGCCGCGGAGCTTCGTCGTACAGCGGCCCCGTGAGCCTCATCCCCTCTATCGAAAGCAGCCCCTCTTCGAGGCGCCTTCCCAGTTCGTTTTCTTTTTCCGCGATAGCGGCCGCGGTCCGCTTTTCGATGTATTCGAACGCCGCGTCGAGTCCCGCGACGCCGGGAAGGTTCTGCGTGCCTGCTTCGAATTTGTCCGGCATTAGGCTCGGCTGTGTCTCTTCGTGCGACAGGCTGCCGGTGCCGCCCTCGAGGAGCGGCGCGCACTCTTCCGCGAACTCCGGCTTCCATACGATCCCCCCAGTCCCCTGCGGCCCGAGCAGCCCCTTGTGCCCGGTGAAGCAGAGCGCCGCTACGCCGAGCGCGCCCGCGTTTATCTCCAGTATCCCGGCCGTCTGTGCGCAATCGAGCACGAGCGGCACGCCGCGCTTCGCACAGATATGCGCCGCTTCCTCTATCGGCTGGACGGAGCCGCAGACGTTGCTGCAGTGCGTCATCACGACGAGGTCCGCCCTTTCGCGCAGAGCTTCTTCGAGAGTTTCGGGGGCGAGGAAGCCGCGCAGGGAGCACTGCATTATCCCGACGTGGACGCCGCGCGCTTCAAGCTCGCGCAGCGGACGGATCACGGAATTGTGCTCCACCGAGGTCGTCAGCACGCGCATCCCCTCTTTAAGGAAGCCCTTAAGCACGACGTTCATCGAATGGGTCACGTTCTGCGTCAACGTCACATACTGCGGCGCGGCTTTTTCGTAGCCGCCGAACATTTTCGCCGCGCGCTCTCGCGCCGTGAAGAGTATGTCGAGGCTCCTGAGGTCGCGCTCAGACGCCGAGCCGCGCGACGCGTTCGCTCCGGCGAGCGTCATGAATTTGTATACGGCGTCGGAGACCTCCGGCGGCTTCGGCCACGTCGTCGCCGCATTGTTAAGGTATACGTGCCTCATATCAGCCGAGGACTATCGGCTTTTCCGCTCCGAATACGGACTCGGATATCTCGAACATGTTGGATATCGCGCCGACCGCCACGCGCTCGGTTATCCCGAAGTGCTTCGCGCAGGTGCCGCACACGAGTATCTTCACGCCCTTCGCTTCGAGCGCCTTCAGCGTGTCGCAGACGGAATTTTCGGCGAGGGACATTTTGACTCCTTCGTTCATCAGAGCAATCACCGCCGGAGGAACGTCCGCCTTCGGTAGGGTGCCGATAAAGGCTTTCATAAGAGATTCGCCGAGGCCGTCCGAAGGGGCGCCGATTCTGTCCGACTTGAAAAGTATCGCCGTGCTCTTGAGCTTTTCACCCTTTGCCGCTTCGCCGCTTTTGACGCCGTTGATGTATATGCCGTTTTCCGCCTCTTTGCGCGAAGCGGCGTAGCCGCGGCTTTCAAAGAAGCGCGTAACGTTCCCCGCGGCGGTCTCGTTGTCTACGAGGACATGAATCTCCGTCGCGCCCTTGTCGGCTTCCTCCTTCGTCAGCAGCACCGGCTTCGGGCATTCAAGTCTTCTCGCGTCTATTTCGATCATCGCATATCGCTCCTTAAAAATAAAATCGCCGCCGAACACGAGCCGTCCCCGGCCGCGGCCACGGCGGCTGTTATATTATACGTTATGCGGCGCCGCTTTTATTCGCCGCCGTGCAGATATTCTATGAATTTTTCTACTATGTGCGGGTCGAGCCGGCTGCCAGCCTTTGCGCGCAGCGCCGCCGTGACGTCGTCTTTGTCCGGCAACACGCGCCCCGGCCACGGGCGCGTAAGCTCGTTCCATTCTTCGACGACGGCGTATATCCTGGCGCCGAGCGGAATCGAGCTGCCGGATATCCTACGCGGGAAGCCGGAGCCGTCCCAGCTTTCGTTCCAGCTGTACGCTATCGGCGCCGCGGGGCGCAGAAGTTCCACACCGTTCATGAGATCCTTGGTGCGGATGGGATATTTTTTATATTCGCGCTCTTCGGCCGGCGAGAGCGGCGTCTTCTTGTAGAGAAGCGAATGCGGAAGCGTGATCATCCCCATTTTGGCGAAGAGCGAACCCGTGTAGATATAAACGAGTTCTTCTTCCTCCATCCCCAAATAAGCGGCGAATTTGCGCGCCTCACGCGCTCCGCGCAGCACCGCCGAGCGCGACGCCCTGTCGTCTTCGCGCCAAAACACCGTCGCTATATCTTCGAGCGTCTTCATGCAGAGCCGGCTGCCCGCTTCGGAGAATCGCTTGTAGACCGAAAGTGTTATGTCGTCCACCCTGTTCTTCTCGCCCTGCCTGAATTCAAAGAAGGCTATGGAATCGTTCAGCGTGCGCTGCAGCTCCGCAATCTCGTCGCGCTTTTTGTCTACCGTGACGCCGTATGTGTCGCCGCCGTCGCCGCGGATTGTTTCGACCTCGTGCCGCAGGCGGACGAGCCGCGCCGTGACCTGCTCTTTCATAAAGAGGCCGAAGAGGAAGACCACTGCCGCAGCCGCTGCGCCGAGCGCGAGAAAGAGCATCTGAAGCCGACGCTTCGCTTCGCGGATGTCGACGTTGGGCGATACGCACGTGATCCAGAAGGCCGGGGCGCCTGTATAGTCGCGGACGAGCGCGCTTCCGCGTATGTAAGAGCTTGAAGGGTCGTTGTCGAGCCGCCTGCCGGGCAGCTCCATTTCTTTTTCTTTCGGCGTCACCGGTACTATCGCGAAGGTGAAGTCGAGAGAGTTGGAGATGATTTGAATCATCTTCGGAGAGAGGGCCATCGTAGCTATCAGGGAGCCGGCTTCCGCGCCTCCTTTGTTGGAGCGGCGGATGCGCTTCACCGCGAAGAGTATCGGTTCGCCGCCCTTCATGATGACGCCGCTTGCGCCGTCTTCGGGTATGTTCCGCAAAAATTCCGCGCCGCCCTCGCCGGAGAATGCCTCTATCTCGCTTTCGGGCGACGATTCGTCGTCTGGGGAGCTGTAGTCGCGGTAGAAGACGGCTTTCCCGTCGTTGTCGAGGAATATCAGGGAAGATACCCCTATCTCCGTGAGCACCGCGCGGTTCATGTAAATATTCGGATAATCCGGGTTAGCGCCGGTCATGAAATCCCAAGCCTTATCGGAGTAGGCCCAGTTGCCGGCGATAGCGCTGAGCATGCGCTCTTCGCCCTTGAGCGTCAGATAGGTGCGCGAAAGGTTCCGTTCCATGCGCTCTCTGTCCGTTTGGTCCGCTGAGTCGACCAGAAAGCCTGTAAACATTACGTCGAGCAGCAGAAGCGCCGCCAGGAGCACCGCTCCCAATATGATCTGCGCCTTACTTCTGAGAGTCACCGCCGAATACCTCCAAGTAGAAAGAATTCACTTGATTATCTGATTATGCATATATTGTAGCAGAAATCATTGAAAAAAACTGGGATTAGTGCCACAATGTCGACGATATACCGCAGGGAAATCATCGGGCGGAATTGTAATCAGGGGGCTGCTGGTTTGATGGAAGACGGTGTTCTATCGTTTATAAGGGCGCGGTGCGTTTCTCGCGGAAAGCTGCCCGTCGTATCTCTTTCCGTCTGTCGCGAGGCGGCGGAGGAGTGCGGGGCTACTCTCCGCGAGGTCGAGATCGCCGCGCTTCACGCCGGCATATGTCCGTCGCGCTACGAGCGCACGATCGGCTCTTTGGGGGCGGAGGGGCAGGCGAGGCTTCTCGAAAGCTGCGCCGCCGTCGTAGGCTGCGGAGGACTCGGCGGCTGGATGATCGAGATACTCGCGCGCGCCGGCGTCGGACGGCTCATCCTTATCGACGGAGACACGTTCGCCGAGAACAACCTGAATCGCCAGCTTTACGCGACGGAGGAGAATATCGGCGCGCCGAAGGCGCGCGCCGCCGCGGCGCGCGTAAAGGCGATCAATTCCAGCGTCGAGGCGGAGGCGCGCGAAGCTTTCATCGACGAGGCGAACGGCGAGGAACTGCTGCGCGACGCGGACGTCGTGCTCGACGCCCTTGACGGCAACAGGAGCAGGAGCGTTGTCTTCGGTGTCTGCGAAAAAATGAATGTACCGTTCGTGCACGGCGCCGTAGCAGGCTTCTTCGGAGAGGCCGCCGTGCTCCGCGCCGGCTGCGTCCCGCCGTGGGAGCGCGTAGGCGCGGAGGACAGAGGGATAGAAGCCGAGGTCGGCACCATGCCCTTCACCCCGCCTTTCGTCGCGTCGCTGCAGGCGGCCGAGGCGGTCAAAATTCTTGCCGGCGTAGGCGGCGGGGCGGAGCGTACGCTGCTCTGGTTCGACCTGCTGCGCCGCGACATGCAGAAATTAAAATTGATCTGAAGCACGCGTGCGTCCGCCGAAAATTTTTCGGCGGACGCGCCGTCGAAGGCGGAGCTGAAATAAATGAAAGAAAAAATAATCCTTGACGCTCATTTCGATATGCTGCTCGACGTGCTGGCGTTCCGCAGGCGCGGCGAGCGCTCCGTGCTTGAGAGGCGCTTTTTGCCGGATCTCCGCGCCGGAGGCGTGAACGTGGTCGTCTGCTCGATATTTATCCTCGACGAGCTGCTGCCGGAGGGAGCTCTGCGCAACGCGCTGGATCAGATATCGGCGCTGCGCGCCGACCTTGACGAATCTCCTTCCTTCGCGCTCTGCGTCAGCGCGCGCGGATGCCGCGAAGCAGCGGCCTCCGGACGGGTCGCGCTCTTCCTCTCTCTTGAGGGGGTTGAGCCGCTCGGGCGCGACATACTGCTGCTGCGCGTATTTTACGAGCTCGGCGTGCGGCTAGTCGGCCTTTCGTGGTCGCGCCGCAATTACGCCTGCGACGGAGTCTCCTTCGACGAGGCTGCGCCGGCGTCTTCGCAGGGCTCTCTCACCTCCTTCGGGAGGGAGCTCGTAGCAGAGGCCTGCCGCCTTGGGATGGTCGCCGACGTGAGCCATCTCAACGACGCCGGCTTTCGCGAGGTCTGCGATATGCTGGGGGAAAGGGGGCTGCCGTTCATCGCGTCGCATTCGAACTGCCGCGAGCTCGCGCCCTCTCCGCGCAACCTCGCCGAATGGCAGCTCGAAGCGCTTGCCGCGGCGGGCGGTGCCATTGGGATGAACGCCTACGGCCCCTTCGTCGCGGTCGAGCGGCGTGAACGGACGCCCGAGACCCTATTCGCGCATCTTGATAGTATAATAAAGAGATACGGCGCGCGCAGCGCCGGCATAGGCTTGGACCTCTGCGCCTGCCTCGAATCGCTCTCCGGCGGCTATGACGAAGGGGGCGACACGGACCTCTTCAAAAATCACGCCGAAGCGGGCGAGCGCTTCATAAAAATGATTCGCGAGAGGCTCAGCGCCGACGACGCGGACGCAGTGCTGGGAGAGAATTTTCTGCGCGTCTTTGAGAGGGTGATCGGCCAATGACTGAAAAATACGTCTATCCGCTGGTTTTATACAGGGAGCGGCGCGACGGCGGAGACGTCTGGATCGGAAATTTCCCAGGGCTCAACGGCTGCTGGGCGGAGGCCCCGTCGCGCGGGAAGGTGCTCCATTCCGCGCCCTCCGTGCTGCATGAATACGCGTCGGCCTGCCGCGAGCTCGAATGGCCGCTGCCCGAAGCGCCGTCGGTCGATGAGCTGAAAGAGGCGAACGTCGGAGAGGTCTTTCTCATCGAGGAATCTCAGTAAGAGCGCGGGGAAGCTGAACTTGAAATCTGCAACACAAGATAAAAAGAGCCTGCTGAAGTTTTTGATACCCTCGCTGCTGGGAATCTTGATATTTCTCGTCCCCTTTCCGCTGCGCGGGGAGATGAACACGACGATCGGCCATGCGAAAGAGTTCCTGATGGCGTCGATCGAAGGGCGGCAGCCGTTTATCGTCTCCGCGGTCGTCCTCATGGCGGCGTTTTTGACGCTGGCCGCAAAATTCTTCAGCCCCAGGTGGATCATGGAGGAGCATATCCTCCTCGAAAATCTCGGCGGCGGCCCCCTCTGGTTTGCCGCGCGCGTCTGCGCGCTGCCTATCGCCCTTTTCGTACTGCTCGGCGCGCGGTACTATCCCGAAGCCGGCGGGGCTCTCGCCGTTTTTGCGGAGAAAGCCTCGTTTATAGTCGACAACCTTGCTTCGCGGCTCATTATACTGGCGGTCGTGCTGGGAATATGGGCGCCGCTGATAATGGACTTCGGCCTCGTGCAGTTTATCGCCGTCTTTGCGAGTCCCGTCATGCGCCCGCTCTTTCGCGTGCCGGGACGCGCGGCGGTCGACTGCGTCGCCTCCTGGCTCGGCAGCAGCTCGATGGGCGTCGTCTTTACGGCTAAGATGTACGACGCCGGCTACTACACAGACAGGGAGGCGGCGGCGATCGTCTGCGGCTTTTCCCTCGCCGGCATCTACAATATCTACGCGATCGCCGAACTCTTTGATATTGAATACGCGATGCCGCAGATACTCTCCGTCGTCTATTTCACGATGGCGCTGCTGGCCGCGGTTATGCCGCGGGTATGGCCTCTTTCTTCCATACCCGACTCCTACTATCGTGGACGGGACAACTATCACGCGCATAAAGCCGGGCGTCGCGAACATTCGACGTTCAGCTGGGCGCTGCTGCGTGGGACGGCTTGCGCGCGGCATATGAACGCGAGGAAATATCTGCGCGAGAGCTCGGCTATCATTTGCGCGCTGTTGCTGAGCACCGTGCCGCTGATGATCACCTTCGGAACGCTGTTTGTAGTCGTCGCCGAAACGACGAGAATCGTGAGCGTCCTCTCCGTGCCCGCGGCCGCCGTGCTTGAAGCGCTGGGAGCCGCGGAGGCGGATATAATCGCCGCAGCTACCGTATTCTCCTTCGTAGACCACTTTCTCGCCGCCGCCTGCGGACGCCTGCTTTTGACCGAACAGGCCCGCTTTATCTGTATCTGCCTCTCTATAACTGGGCTGATAAATCTCACGGAGGTGGGGCTGCACGTCTGGCATTCAAATATCCCGCTGCGTTTCTGGCAGATGACGGCGGTCTATGTAATGAGGGTCTTCCTGTCGGCGATCGTCGTCATTCCGGCGGCTGACGTGCTTTTCCCGTAATCTTTGTTGTAAACCGGCTGAGCTTTTAGGATTTTTTTATTTCGCCCCTCTTGCCGCATGTTATGCGCAGCAGTTCCTCCGGCGATATGGGGAAAAAGGCGTGGTCAGTGCCGGCCGCGGCCCACACTGTGGCGTAGCGGAAGAGGTCCTCGTCGACGAGCGTCGGCGGCTGTTCGGGATAGCCGACCGGGGGCACGCCGCCGGGACGGAAGCCCGACCACTCGGCGCAGAGCTCCCTGTTCGCGAAGGAGACTTGCGAAACGCCGAGCAGCTTTTTGATTTTTTTGGTGTCGACGAGATTCACTCCGGACATCAGCGCGAGCGCGAAGCTCTTGCCGTGATTCACCGAGAGGAGGATGCTTTTTAAAATTTCCTCCTCCGGCGCGCCTACCGCGGCTGAAGCGTCGGCCACCGTGAAGATCGTCGCATCGGTGATTTTTATCTGCGACGCGCAGCCGCAGCCCCTTAAAAATTTCTTTACGCGTTCCACCGCGTCGAATTCTTCCTCCGGCATTTCTCTCAACCCCTTATTTCTCCTTCAGCGCCGCCATTTTGTTCCCTGCGGGTGGACGCCCCGCGGCGAAGAAGGAGCGCTCCTCTCCGCCGTTTTCTTCGTCGGTCGCTATATATATCTCGTAGTTCTTCAACACGGAGCGCACGTAGACGCGCGTCTCGCGGTACGGTATCTCTTCTATCCACTCTACCCAGCTGCCGGCGTACAAAGCCCAGCTCGATACGCTGCCCGCTCCAGCGTTGTAGGCCGCGAGCGCCATGGGTAGACGCCCCGCGAATCGTTCGTTCAGATGCGCGAAGTGCGAAGCGCCGAGCATGATGTTGTGAGCGGGGTTGCTCAGCGAGAGCCCGTCGTTTTTCAGGCGCGACGCGGCCTCTCTCGCCGTTGGCGGCATCAGCTGCATCAACCCGACAGCGCCGCTCCTGCTCACGGCGCGCTCGTTGAAATTGCTTTCCTGCCGCACCATTGCGAAGAGGATGTTTTTTGAGACGCCGGTCTTCGCAGAGGCCGCGGATATTTCTTTTTCCCAGCGGCGAGGATAGGAAGAATTCCCACAGGCCTCGAAGACGGCGCGCGTCAGAAATGGGTAATGCCCCTCGTGCGCGAGCGCGATGCTGTAAAAATCGAGCGGGAAGCGCAGCGCCATCATCGACGCGGTGGTTGCCGCCTCTTTTTCGCGCCCCAGCTTTTCGAGCGCGCGTATCTTCCAGTAGTATATCCGCGGAGCGCCGGTGTTGAAGGGAGCCGAGAGCGGCCTTGACGACCACTCCTTCGCGGCCGTAGCCGCGTCGCCCGCTCTCCACGCCCGCCATCCGCGGGCCCATTTTTCGCCGCCGCACTGCCTGGCCGCGCAGAAAGCCGCCGCCAGGCAAAGGAGCATCGCGCAGAGGAGCGGTGCGCACGACGAAGAGGAGCCGCGCGTCTTTTTATCTCTCTTGCGGCTTTCGGCGTTTTGCGCTATTTTATTCGGACAGACCTTGACCCCGGAGGGAATTGCGTGCATAGGGACGATACTCCTCTTTGTAAAATCAAGACATTTCATAAGTATGCGGCCATAAGGCTATGAAGTCAAGCCGGAGCGCGAAGACGCTTGCCGCCGCGGCGCACGAGGCGGCTGTGAAGGAGGTCATGACGACTCCTAAGCCCGGGCTGGTGGACGCGGAGGGGCGCGGCTGCCACGAGGACATGGACTGCGCCATGTTCATAAAAAGCGCGGAGGCCATCGCGCCTTTCTGGGAAATCCAAGCCGAAGCGGGGCTTTCCCTCTTGCCGCCGAAGGAGGCCTTAGCCAAGCTGAGGGAGGCAGGCGCCGAGGCCGAGCTCGCGATGTTCCGAGCGACCGGCGGGATAAACACGCACAAAGGCTTGATCTATCTCATGTCTCTGCTGCTCTACGGCGCCGGCTTCGCGGCCGCGGCCGGAGGTGGGGCTGCGCGCGCGGCGGAAGCAGCGTCGCTCGTGGTGCGCGGCAGCGTCGCGTCGGAGCTTGCCTCGCTTGCGTCGCGTCCGCCTGACAGGCCCCTGTCGAACGGCGAAAAATTATTTTTGGCGCACGGCGTGACGGGCATACGCGGCGAAGCCGAGGGAGCGTTCCCGTCGGTGACGCGCCACGGGCTCCCCGTTCTGCGGAAGAGCGTCGCCTCAGGCGCGTCGGAAAACGACGCGGGGCTGGCGGCGCTGCTTGAAATAATGGCGGTCTGCTGCGACAGCAATGTGATTCACCGCTCCGGCTTCGATTACTGGAAAAATATTTATCCCCCTTTAGTCGCGGAGGCGCGGAGAAAATTCGACCCGCTGCGCCCCGACTACCGCCCCCTGCGCGAGCTGGAAAAAAAATTTCTGCCTCTGCGCGTGAGCCCCGGGGGAGCCGCGGACCTTTTGAGCTGTACCTATTTCCTCTATTTATTTGAAAAGATATAGTCTGTCAGTTGTCATAATTCTGATGTTGTTATAATATATTGACAGTTGGTCTACGGGAAAATTCACGCAGTGCGAAAGGATGTCGTAAAAAATGAGCCTCGGCAACAGAATCAAATCGCTTCGAAGGGCGCACCACCTGACGCAGCAGAAGCTGGCCGACAAGGTCGACGTGAGCCGCATATATGTTCAGGCGTTGGAGAGCAACCGCAGGCTTCCGTCGATGAAGCTGCTGCAGAAGCTCGCGCCGGCTCTCGACGTCGAGCTGAACGACCTGCTCGCCGATTTTTCGAACACGAAGGAAAAGCCCGCGCGCGTGCAGCTCGAGACGATGCTCGACAGCGGCGAGCTGGAGATCTGGTACCGCAGCAAAAAGCTTACCGAAAAAGAGCTTCGCCGGGTCTACCGCGTCGTGCAGGCGGCCCTTGACGACTGGGACGAAGAGGATGCTTCCGAGGAGCAGCGCTGAAACGCTCGGCGGAGAGCCCTGCGATGACGTCGAAGAGCCGGGCGGCGCCGCTGAAGAGTATCCGTCGCCGCCCGAGCGCATACCCGAGTGGGCGAGCGTGGAGAGCAGAGAGTGGCGCCGCCTCGACGAGTTCGACATCCTCGCTAAGGCCGAGGCGCTGACGGGGCTGACGCTGGAAATAAAAAATGCTCTTCTTCCCTCCGGTGTCTGGGGCATCCACCTCGTGCGCGGCGAACGCGGCCGCATAATAGTTAACGCGGCGCTCTCCCCCTTCTGGCGTCGCTTCGCAGTCTTTCACGAGCTTTATCATCTGCTTCACAATACTAAAGGCGCGCGCTTCTGGCAGAGCACCTTCTTCTCGATGGAGAGCTTTGAGAACAGGGCCGACACATTCGCGTGGGCGGCGGTGTGGCCTGAGTGGGAGGAAAACCAATATTGCGACTGGAATTGAAATATTTCAGGGGCGCGCGGCTATGCTGAAAAAATATCCCTTCTTCCTGCCCCTCGCCGGCTGCCGGGGGCAGTGCGTCTACTGCGACCAGCGCGCTATCACAGGGATAACCGAAGTCCCTTCGCCGGAATTCGTCCGCCGCGAATTGAAAAAATTGACCGAGCCGCGCGAGATATGCTACTTCGGCGGCTCGTTCTGCCGTTTCCCCAAAGAGAAGATAAAAGAATATCTCGACGCCGCCGTGCAGGCTTCTCCTAAGGGAAGCACGCTGCGCTTCTCGACCTATCCTGGAGACCTGCGCGACGACGAGCTGCGGGCCCTCGTGAAGGGCTACCCCATCTCCCGCGTCGAACTCGGCATCCCGACGCTCGACCCCGCCGTCCTCGCGGCATGCCGCCGCGAAGCCGACCCGCAGAAAGTATTCGAAGACATCGCGCTTCTGATGGAGGATTCTCTGCCGGTGGGGGTGCAGATGATGATAGGGCTGCCCGGGCAGAGCCGCGAAAGCAGCCTGAATGACCTTGAGAGGCTCGCGACGCTGAAAGGCGCGCAGAGGTGGGAGCTGCGCCTCTATCCCTGCCTGGTGATCGCAGGGACGGAGCTCGAGGCCCTGTGGCGCGGCGGAAAATATATCCCTCTGACGGTGGAGGAGGCCGCGCTATGGGGCGGAGAGTTCATCGAGCGCGCTCTCGTCCTCGGCTTCGTGCCGATAAGAATCGGCCTGCAGGAGACCGAAGCGCTCGCCGCCCGCGCCGTCGCCGGTCCGCACCATCCGGCGCTCGGCGAATTGATTCTGGCCGAGGCGGAGGCGAGGCGGCTGGCAAAAAATTCGCCGAAGGGGCCTTGGCGCGTGCCTCGCCGCGGCCTCTCGATGTTCACCGGACATGGGCGCTTCGGAATAAAACGCCTTGCAATACACGCGGCTATGACGGAAAATGAAGCGGAAGAGCGCATAATATTCGAACGCTGATCTTGCGCGCGGAAAAATACAGCAAAGGATGTTTTGAATGAAAGAGACAGACGAACGGGAAAAGATAATGAAACTTTTTATGCCGTTTGAGAATAAAATTTTTCCTGTGAGGAACCGTTTCGTGAGGGCGGCGACCTGGCTTGCCGCGTGCCGCGGCGACGGGCGAGCGACGTCCGCTTCGATATCGCGGCAGGTCGAAGCCGCGGCCGGGGGGGCCGGAACGGTGATCTCGGAATTCGCATACATAAGCCCCGAGGGCAGGGCTCTCGACAAGCAGTGGGGAATCGACGGCGACGACGCGCTCCCGGAAGTGCGCGCGCTGGCCGACGCGATACACGGGGCCGGCTCGAAGCTGATCGTCCAGATATGCCACGCCGGCTGCGCCGCGGAAGCGAAGGAGGGCGCGCGCCCCTATTCGCCGAGCGGCGGAAGATGTCCTGGAAACGATTCGGAGACTGCCGCGATGACGCTCGAAGATATAAAAAAAGTCTGCCGCGACTTTGCCGCGGCGGCGAAGAGGGCGATGGATGGCGGAGCCGACGGCGTTGAGATTCACGGAGCGCACGGCTTTCTGCTGACGCAGTTCATGTCGCCGCTGATCAACAAAAGGACGGACGAATACGGCGGCTCGTTCGAGAACCGCCTCCGCGCGATGCGCGAGGTCTATTCCGCCGTGCGCGGCGCGGTAGGAGAGGACTTTTCAGTTTGGCTCAAGCTGAGCGCTGTAGAAGGCGCGGATGGGGGCTACGGAGCGGAGGAGGGGATAGGAGCGGCGCTCACTCTCTTAGCGGACGGCGTTGACGTGCTCGAAGTCTCCTCCGGCACGGGCTACTCGAAGCCGCAGCACGCGCCCTCGGTCGTCGGAGTCTCCTCCGGCGAATCGGAGGCTCCCTTTGCGAAATACGCGGCCGAAATAAGATCAAAGGCGCCTAAGAATTCTCTGGTTCTCCTCACCGGCGGGCTGCGTTCGCTGCCCGTCATCGCCGCACTGCTCGACGACGGGACGGCCGACCTCTTCGGAATGAGCCGTCCGTTCATAGCGGAGCCGGACTTGATAAACCGCTGGGCCGAGGATGACGCGCGCCCCTCGGCCTGCGTCTCCTGCAACGCCTGCTTCAGGACCTCGGAGTACGGCGCGATAGACTGTCCGATCATGCGCGACCGTCAGGAAGGGGACTGGGATCCGCTTTAAGCGCGCGAAGGAAAGCGGCTTGCCCGCCTCGGCGCGCGCTTGCGTAAAGCCGTGCGGCATGGCTTTAACGTATTGCAATGCTATCTCTCTATAATGAACTTGCATAAAATAAACTTGACCGCGGTTGACAGATGAGCATAAACAAACTAAAATTCATGTAAAATTTTTAATAAAACGAATATGCAAAACGGGAGAAGCCAAAAATTAAGGAGTGTATTTGTATGGATAAGATGGATAGCACGCAGCTCCAGACCATTTTGATGGAAAAGGCGCACACGATGCCGAACAAGGCGCGCCGCGTAGCGGAATATCTTCTGACGAACATGCGCGAGGCGTCGTTCCGCTCTATAGGCGATATTGCGGACGAACTGAAGGTCTCGAAGGCCCAGCTCGTGCGCGTGGCTCAGATGCTCGGCTTTACCGGATACGCCGAACTGAAGGCCTGCATGCAGAAGACGATCCTCGAACAGATCAACCCCGCGGCGCTTCTCGCCAGAGCGGTGAATTCTAACGATTCGTTCCCGGAAAGCGTTTTCAAGGCGGAGCACGCCAACCTCGACGACACGATGGCGCAGATGTCGCCAAACGACACCGAGCGCTTCAACGAGCTGATCAAAGGCGCGAACAACATCTACTGCATAGGCTGGGGCATCTCCTCGCTTGTAATGGAGCTGATGCAGATACGCCTGACGGTCATGGGCTGCCGCGCGATACTCTGCCGCCGCGGAGGCCTGTCGCTCTGGGAGCAGGTGCGCGGCGTGCGCAAGGGCGACGTCGTGATCGTCTGCGAGCTTCCGAGCTACGCTGTGGAAGTCACGGAATCCGTCGAGATAGCTCACAGAAACGGCGCGAAGGTCATAACGCTGACGGACAGCGCCGCGGCTCCGGTCTGCCGTTTCGCCGATTTGCAGCTCAACGTCTCGGCGAACAGCCCGACCTTCGGCAGCAGCATAATCGGTCCGATATTCCTGACGCACGTGCTGACGTCGGCTCTCGCCGTGTCGTTGGGCGCGGCGGCGAAGCGTTCTTTCGAGGAGCAGGCAAACTTCCTGCACGACGAAAGAATCTTCCACCCGATCTTCGGACTGAAATATTAATTCTTTTTTTGACGGCGCACATTCAGAAGACGGCGCAGCCGTTGTGGCCGCGCCGCACTTTTTTGCGGGGCGCCGGCGGATGAACGCCCGGCGCGTGGATTTGATTATGAATCTCAGCTTTGATGCGAAGCTTGCGCAGAATTACAAAAGCCGTTCGCAGCAGATACGGGTCATGAGCGAAGCATGGGGCTCGGATAATTTGTACTGTCCTTGCTGCGGGGGAGAGAAGTTGCAGCGTTTTGAAAACAACAGGCGCGTCGCGGATTTTTTCTGCGATGAGTGCGGCGAGGAATACGAGCTGAAGAGCAAGGGCGGAAACATCGGCAGAAAGATAGTCGACGGCGCGTACGCTTCCGCGATCGAAAGGATAAACTGCAGCTCAAACCCGAACTTGCTTGTGCTGCGCTATTGCGGCCTGATTGTCTCAGAGCTCGTATTCGTTCCGAAATTCTTTTTTGTCCCTTCCGTGATCGAAAGAAGAAAAGCCCTTTCAAAGAACGCACGCCGCGGTGGATGGGAAGGGAGCAACATCCTCTATTCCAAGATTCCGCCGGACGGCAGAATCAGCATTATAAAAGAGGGCTACGAAACGGATAAGGGCTTCGTCCTCGAAAGCTATCGGAGGATAAAGCCGCTTGAGACGAAGGATATAAAGAAACGCGGGTGGCTGCTTGACGTCCTGTCGTGCGTGAACGGCGTTGGCGAAGAGTTCGCCCTGAAAGACATATATAAATTTTCAGAAGCGCTGAAAGCGAAACACGCGGAGAACAACAACGTCGAAGCCAAAATCAGACAGCAGCTTCAGCTTCTGCGCGACAAGGGCTTCATAGAATTCCTTGGCGGGGGTCGCTACCGCAGGCTATAACCGGCGCGTGCAAGGTATTTTTTATTTTTTCCACGACAGAGTTTCTATTTTTTCCATGGGGAAATTCAGCAGCGTATCGGCCTGCGGGGCTTTGCCTTCGGCTAAGCGGTTGAACTCCGTCAGCATCTTGACGTAGGCCATCCTTTTGTTCGGCGACGTTTCACCGTGCATACCGGCTCTGAGCAGCACGGAGAGTTGTCCGTAGACTGAGGGCACGGGGACGAACGCCGGCCCCTCGGGCGTCATCATTATCGTATATATGAATGAATAGCTTTCCGTACCGCCGTACTGCTTTTCAAGAAGCTTGTAGAATGGCGCGGCGGGCGCTATGTATATGCTCGTGCCCTTAGGCACTTCGATCTTCGCCGGCAGCGCGTGCCATCTCGTGTACTGGAAGGGCGCGGAGGTCACGAAAACGTGTGGTGACTGGGTCGTCATGCCTATCCACAGATGTGTCCCGCTGCCCTCGAAGTTCATGAAGGAAAGATTCCACAGAAGGTCGTCCTTTGAATCCTGATCGACCTTTGAAAGTATCGCGTTTTCGGAAATGAACGAAAGCCCCTCGAGCCTTTCGAGGCCCCGCGCTCCGGCCGGCGTCCTGAGCCACGCCGAATTTATCGTTCCGGCCTCCTGTTCGAGGACGAGAATCATCGGAAAGCCCGGTACCTCGAACGTGCGCAGGCTTACGTTTTTATCGCTGCCTTCCTCGGCCGGCGCGGCGATCAGTATGAAGGCCGCGGCTGCCAGCATCAGCGGCAGGAAGAGCATCCCGAGCTTTTTGCCGCCGGCGAAGGCGGGGATATTTTTTATATTTTCGTTATCCACGTCATACCCTCCTTTTCAGAATCTGGGAGCGCGTCATACAGCTCCTTTACGCTTTTTTTAAGGACGGGGTGAACGTCGTCCGGTGCGATCTCGGCGAGCGGCGCGAGCACGAAGCCGCGCTCGTGCATGCGCGGATGCGGGATCGCCATTTCTTCGCTTTCGAAGCGGAGCGAGTCGAAAAATATTATGTCGATGTCGATCTCCCGCGGCCCCCATCTTTCTCCCGCAGAGCGCCCGAGCTCCGCCTCGGTCTTTTTAAGCAGAAATAACAAATCTTCCGCCGCGAGCCTCGTAAGCGCCTTGGCGCAGATGTTGAGGAAGAGAGGCTGCTCCGTCACGCCCCACGGCTTCGTCTCGCAGACGCGGCTCGCTGCGGTTATCGTCACGCCTCCCTCTTCGAGCTTCGCCAGCGCGCTCCTCAGCATCCCCAGCCTGTTCCCTAGGTTGGAGCCGAGAGAGAGGGTTACCGCGTGCTCACTCATAGTCCGCTCCAATAATGGCTTCCGCCATCATTATAGCCTCTTTGTTCTCCTTTACGTCGTGGACTCTGATTATATCGGCGCGGGCCGCGGCGCAGAGCGCCGTCACGGCAAGCGTGCCGGCTAAGCGTTCGGCCGGAGTTTCCTTTTTTGTCGCGGCGCCCACGAATCTTTTGCGCGACGCTCCGATCAGCAGAGGATAGCCAAGCGCCTTGAAGCTTTCGCAGTGGCGCAGGATCATAAGGTTTTGATTGTAATTTTTCGCGAAGCCGATGCCGGGGTCGATTATTATCTTTTCTTTTTCGACGCCGGAGTCGATCGCTTTGCGCGCCGCGCCGCGCAGGAATTGGCAGACGTCGGATATGAGGTCTTCGTAGCCGCACTGTTCCTGCATGTTCTGCGGCGTGCCGCGCGTATGCATCACGCAGAGCAGCGCGCGCCCTTCGGCGGCGGCCTCCGCGATCTTTTCGTCGAACTGCAGCCCCGAGATGTCGTTTATGAGATCCGCGCCTTCGGCGAGCGCCGCGCGCGCCGTCGACGAACGGGTCGTGTCTATAGAAAGCGGCATTTTCGGCAGCTCTTTTCTTATCGCCCTGACGGCGGCTGAGATGCGCGACATCTCCTCCTCCTCCGGAACGCGTCCGGAGCCCGGGCGCGTCGATTCGGCGCCGAGGTCCAGTATGTCAGCGCCCTCCTCGGCCATTTTCAGCGCGCGGCGCAGCGCCTGCGAAACGTCGTCTCCGCAGCGGCTGCCGGCGAAGAAGGAATCGTCGGTAAGGTTGATTATCCCCATCAGCAGCATTCTCGATCCAAACGAGAGCTCTGCGCCGCAGGGCGTTTCCACCCTGCGCGGCTCGAAGGGCGCTACGAGGGAACGGATGTCCGCCGCGAGCTCCGGCAGCTTCCACCACGGCATCTTTTCCAGCTTCTCAGCGAGGAAGCCGAGCTGCTTGGCCGTGCCGAAAATTATCACGTCGCTTTCCTTGACGCCGCAGGTTATGACCTGTGCGTGGACGGCCGCATCCCCGCCGCGCGAAAGCATCTCCTGCTTGATGACGGCGGCGGCCGGCGACGGCGCTCCAGTCACGTATATCTGAAGCATTTCGCGGCGCGCGTCGAAATAGCTCAGCGATCCCTCGCCGCAGCCGATCTTTACCGCAGCCTGTTCGAGCTCTTTTTTGTCTCCTAAGCGAATCAAATGCGCCTGCATATCAATCAAACTCCTGAACGATGGGAAGTCCCGCCAGATGCTCTGTGAAATTCAGCCCCATTAGGCAGTAGCCGTGAAGCGAGTCGAAGGTCAGCAGGCTGTATGAAGCGGTGTCGAAATGTATCCTCCAGTACGACGGACGGCGGATGCCGAGCGCGCCGCCGATGAGCGGCTTGAGCACGCCTCTATGCGCGATGAGCGCGATCGTGCTGCCTCGGCGCTCTTCTATTATTTTATTGAGATCGGTGAGGGCCCTGTCGCGTACCTGGTCGAGAGTCTCCGCGCCTTCGAGCTTCCACTCCTCCGGCTGCGTGAGCCACGTATGCCACAGCTCGGGCTGTTCGACTGCGAGCTCGGCTTTTATTCTGTTTTCCCATGCGCCGATGTGTATGTTGCAGAAGCCGTCGCGCGTTTCGTAGGGCAGGCCGATCGCGTCTCCGAGAATCTTCGCTGTCGTCGTCGCGCGCGAAAGCGGGCTCGAATAAATATATTCGATGCCCTTATCCTTGAGGGCCGACGCCAGCGCGTGCGCCTGCATAAGCCCGTTGTCGTTCAGGGGGAAATCTATGCAGCCGCGGATGCGCCTTTCTTTGTTGCCGGCGCACTCGCCGTGGCGAATCAGATATATGAATGTCTTGTCTCCGTCTTTGTTCAAAAGTTGTCACTCCCGCCGCGGCGGCGCGCGGATAAAAAAACAATGCGGCGCGTCTGCCGCAAAACATTTTTTTATTATACATCAAACACCGGCGAAGAAAACCGCGCAGCGCGCCGCGCGAAAAAAATTCCGGCGAGAAAATCCGCAAAAATTTTTTTGACCTGTATTGACAAAAGCCATTATGACGATTATTATTTACTTGTCGTTGGGGTGTTGGCACTCGATGTCATCGAGTGCTAACAAATAGAGGCAGACGATACGGAAGGTGAGGCGGAATGATCACGGAAAGACAGTTGGAAGTCGTCCTCTCCGTAGTGTACGAGTACATAAAGAGCGGCGAGACCGTCGGTTCGCGTACCGTTTCGCGCCGCTACCTCACGGGGCGCAGCTCCGCTACGATAAGGAACGAGATGTCCGACCTTGAGGACATGGGCTTCCTGACGCAGACCCACGCGTCCTCCGGACGCATCCCGACGACTCAGGGATACAGGCTCTACGTCGACTCGGTGCTCCAGCGCATGAGTAGCGCCGGCCCGTCTGTGAAGCTGTTGCAGAAAATGATGGAGCACAGGCAGGGGCTCGGCAAAATGCTGGAGCTGGCCTCCGAGATGCTGAGCCGCGTATCCGATTATGTCGGCATCGCCGCGATCACGCCGCTCGACACGGTACGCTTCCAGCATGTCAGCTTTGTCCGTCTCGGCGAGAGGCGCGTGCTGCTTCTTATCGTTTTGCAGGGCGGCCTCGTGCATCAGAAGTTCATCGACATGACGACGGACATGCCGCAGGAAGAGCTGGACAAGCTCGCGGCGGGCCTCAACCGCTATTCCGGCAGGCCGTGGAGCGAGATAAAAGCTTCGCTGAAGACCTCTCTGACCGCTGGACTCAACAGCTGCCGTGAGGCCTGCAGCAGGGCCCTTGCCGCGATAGACGGAATGCTCTGCGCGCCGAAGACGAGAATCTTCACCGGCTCGCTGAGTGGCATAATGAAGCTGCAGGATTTTCAGGATCTGGGTAAGATTCAGGCTCTCTGTTCCTTTATAGAAGAAGAAAGCAGCATGACGGCTCTCGTCAACCGCTGCTCTATGAACGAGATGAACGTGATGATAGGCAGAGAAAACGGCGTTCCGGGCATGGAAAGCTCGGCGCTTGTGGCCGCGACGGGCGAGGCCGGGGGGCAGAAGGCCGTGGTGGGCGTCATCGGCCCCGAGAGGATGGATTACGAAAAAGCTATCAGCGCGATAGACGGGGTGCTGCGGGAGCTGGACTCCGACCAGAGCTAAAGAGGAGAATAGATATGGACGAGCAGAAAAAACCTAACGCCGAAGAGCCGCAGGCCACGGAAGAAGTGCTGGAAGCCGCCGAAGAGGCGGAGCAGCGTCCTTCCGAGTGCGACGAGCTCAAAGAAGAGGTAAAAAAATTAAAGGAGGAGGTCGCGCGCGGCAGGGCGGATTATTTCAACCTGCGCACGAGGATGGAGAGAGACCGCGAGATCAACGCGAAGCTTGCGGCGGAGCAGGCGGTGAAAGAAATGATACCCGTCTTTGAAAACCTCGAAAGAATCGCTGACGCCGTGACGGATAAGGAAAGCGCCCTGGCAAAGGGGATGGCGATGGTCATCAAACAGTTTGAAAATGGCCTCTGCAATCTGGGGCTGGAATTCATCCCGGTAGAGGGAGAGTTCGACCCGTCGCTTCACGAAGCTGTGTCGATGGAGCCGGTCGACGACGCGTCAAGGGACGGACACATAATCGGCGCGCTTTGCCGCGGCTACAAGCTGGCGGGGCGTGTGCTGAAAGCGCCGCAGGTGCGCGTCGGAAAGTACAGCGGCGGACAGGATAATTGATAATTAAGGAAACAAAAGGGGCGGCAGCGCCCGTTAAAAATTTATAAACACAAAAGGTGGAGTGTATTATGAGCAAGACAATAGGAATAGACCTTGGAACTACGAACAGCTGCGTGTCGGTAAAAGAGGGGGACAACGTAACGGTAATACCGAACCCAGAAGGGCAGCGCACCACGCCGTCCGTGGTGGCCTTCACTAAGGACAACGAAATACTCGTCGGGCAGCTTGCTAAGCGCCAGGCGATAGTCAACCCCGACCGCACGGTCATTTCGATCAAGCGTTCGATGGGCAGCGACAAGACGATATCGATAGACGGCAAGAGCTACACGCCGCAGCAGATATCGGCGATGATTCTCCAGAAGCTCAAGAAAGACGCCGAAGAGTATCTCGGCACGACGGTCACCGACGCGGTCATCACGTGCCCCGCCTACTTCACCGACGCTCAGCGTCAGGCCACGAAGGACGCGGGAACGATCGCCGGGCTCAACGTAAAACGCATCATCAACGAGCCGACGGCGGCCTGTCTCGCCTACGGTGTCAACATGGAGAAGGGCGACCATAAGATAATGGTCTACGACTTGGGCGGCGGCACCTTCGACGTTTCGATACTCGACGTCGGCGAAGGCGTTTTCGAAGTCCTCTCGACGGCCGGCGACAACCTGCTCGGCGGCGACGACTGGGACAACGAGATAGTCAAATGGCTCGCGTCGGAGTTCAAAAAGAGCGACGGCATCGACCTGCTGAAGGACAAGATGGCTTCGCAGCGTCTGCGCGAAGCGGCCGAAAAGGCGAAGATCGAGCTCTCGTCGATGCAGGAAACGACGATCTCCCTGCCGTTCATCACTGCAGACGCCAACGGTCCGAAGCACCTTGAACTGAAGCTGACGCGCGCGAAATTCGAAGACCTGACGCACGCGCTGCTCGAAAAGACGATAGCGCCCGTCAAGACGGCGATGAAGGACGCCGGGCTTGCGCCGGCCGACATCAACAAGATACTTCTCGTCGGCGGCTCGACGCGTATGCCGATGGTCCAGAAGCTTGTGCAGGAGATCATGGGCAAAGAGCCGACAAAGGGCATCAACCCGGACGAGTGCGTCGCAATGGGTGCGGCTCTGCAGGGAGCCATCCTCTCCGGCGAACAGCAGGGGATAGTCCTCGTCGACGTAACGCCGCTTTCGCTCGGACTTGAGACGCTCGGTGGAGTCTTCACGAAGATAATCGACAAGAACACCGCGATCCCCGTCTCCAAGAGCCAGGTATTCACGACGGCGGCGGACAACCAGCCGCAGGTAGAGATACACGTGCTGCAGGGCGAGCGTGCGATGGCCGGCGACAACGTAACGCTCGGGCGCTTCATCCTCGACGGCATCAAGCCGGCGCCGCGCGGTATCCCGCAGATCGAAGTAACGTTCGATATCGACGCAAACGGTATAGTGAACGTCACGGCGAAAGACAAGGCGACCGGCAAGGAGCAGCACATCACCATACAGTCGTCGCGCCTGACCGAAGAGGAGATCGAGAAGATGCGCCGCGACGCTGAAGTGAACGAAAGCGCGGACAAAAAGCGCAAAGAGCTCATCGAAGCTCGCAACGAAGCGGAGTCGGTTATTTACCAATCCGAGAAGCTTGTCAAGGAATCAGGCGGCGCTGATCCCGCGGCTCAAGCAAGAGTCAACGAGCAGATAGCCAAGCTCCGCGAAAAGATGGGCGGAGAGGACTCCTCGGCGATCAAAGAAGAGACGAAGAAGCTGATGGATGTGATGAACGTTCTCGCGCAGGCGGCGCAGAAGGCCGGAGCCGGAACGCAGCCTGGAGCAGGGGCTCAACCGCAGCCGCCGCAGGATAACGGAGGCGACGGCGAGACGGTAGACGCAGAATTCCACGAGGAAGACAATTAATCCTCAAAAAATAGCCAAGTATGCCGCAGAGGATACCTCTGCGGCATATTAGTGAGATATGCGGCGCAGGCGGCTCTCCCAGATTTTTAACTAATCTTGACAAATAGCCGCCCTGTTGTATAATCCGTTGCTGTAAATGCGTAAATTTTATTGAGAGGTGAGGCGCTGATGGCTGCTCCCGGTAAAAAGGACTATTACGAAATATTGGGCGTTAGCCGGGAAGCATCGGCTGACGACATAAAGAAGGCTTACCGTACGCTGACGAGGAAATATCATCCGGACGCAAACCCGGGCGACAAAGAGGCGGAAGCCAAATATAAAGAGATAAATGAGGCGAACGAGGTCCTGAGCGATCCTAAGAAACGCGCGCAGTACGACCAGTTCGGCTATGTCGGCGACATGCCGCCCGAGGGCTTCGGAGGCTTTGGCGGCTTCGGAGGTCAGGGGCAGACCTTCACCCAGGAGGATATAGGCGATCTCTTCGGCAATCTATTCGGCGGAGGCTTCGGCGGCCGCAGGCGTTCGGCGAACCCGAACGCGCCGAGGCGCGGCGCCGACCTTGAGGCGACGGTAAGGCTGACGCTCGAAGAGGCTTACAGAGGAGTTACGCGCAAGCTGGAAATCCCGCGCCTCGATACATGCAGGCGCTGCGGTGGTAGCGGCGCGGAGCCGGGCAGCAGCGTCAACGTTTGTCCGACCTGCCACGGCAGCGGCCAGATCTTCCAGGTCGTCAACACGCCGTTCGGACAGATGCAGCAGTCCGGCACATGCCCGACCTGCCGCGGCAAGGGCAAGACCGTCGATAAGGTATGCACCGAATGTCGCGGCAAGGGACGCGTCAGGCGCACGGCCACGGTAGATGTCAAAATACCTGCCGGAGCCGACAACGGAATGCGCCTGCGTGTATCGAGTAAGGGCGAGGCTGGCGTGAACGGCGGCCCTTCCGGCGACCTCTTTATTTTGACCGAAGTCATGCCCGACGCGAGATTCACGCGCAGGGACGACGACCTCAACACGACCGTTGAGATAACCTTTCCGCAGGCCGCGCTCGGCTGCGAAGTAAAGGTGGAGACCTTCGACGGCATAGAGAAGCTCGACATACCGGCCGGCACCCAGGCGGGCTCCAAACTGCGCATCAGAGGGCGCGGAATGCCGCGCCTGAAGACGAAGGGAAACGGCGACATGAACATACTCGTAAAGATAAAAGTCCCGAGGACCCTGACGCAGAAGGAGCGTAAACTGCTGAAAGAGCTGGCGAAGGAAAGCGGCGTGGAGACGGCGGGATAGACGCGCTTTGCGCGACTGAGTGAACTTTAAGAAATAGTATGTTTCTTATGTTTGAACCTCTACATTGTAAAAAATGAAAAATTGCATTTCCGCAGACATACTCTGCGGAAATTTTTTTGCGTCCCGATTATTTTGTGAAAGAATAGTACTCTACCCCATATAGCTGAAAAACTATGCCGTTGGAAGGCTTAAATAGTGTTTGAAGACTAAGCGGCCGTGTTTGAAAGTTATTAGAAAAAAGAAATAGTTTTTGTAAATATCAATATAAACTAAGCATATTAAAACGTTTAGTTTATTATTTTTAATAAATAAAAATAACAATTACAATTTTTCCACTCTAACTATTGACGTCGTATGATGTTAGGCATTAGAATAAAAAAACTCATATTATTGTAGTATCAATGGACTAAGATTGCGGCTTTAATGATTTCGCTACAATGTCAGAGAGACGCTGGCGAAAATGTTTTGTCGAAATTACTTAGCCCATTTGTATAAAGGAGGTGTAATTTCTTAAATACTGCGCTGTTATTGGTCGATCGGAGATTTAAACATCCTGAAGGGGGAACTTAGTAATGAAAAGGAAACTTAATGAGATTTCTCTCAGAACGTGGCTCCTAGTATTGGTTTTGCTGTTTGTTCTGCCTTCTATATCCTTAGCGGATCCTCCTGAGATTCCATGGGGTGGGGTTAACAGAGCTAATTTGGACTACCCAGAATATCTTAGAAGCTACCATGATAAGAAATTTGAGGCGACTAAATTTGACTTTAGTTTTTTGCCGAGGGTAACGAACGGCAAGAGCAGCAGTGTGCTGGGTGAAAAAGCCTATCAGGCGACGCAGGATGAGCTTATTGGCTATATCGCTTCGCTTTCACCGAAAAATTTACGCTGGAAGATAATCGGCGAATTTCCAAGCTATGGAAAGGCTGAAGGCGTGGCCTCTGTCTCCGACGGGTCGTTTAAGCTACCGCTTCTTGTCTTCAGCGATCCTCCGGTATTCTCACCGAATGAGGTAAAGGCGCTGAAAAAACCGGTAATATGGCTGCAAGGTCAAATACACGGCGGCGAATCAAGTGGCGGAGACGCGATGCAGGTCCTTGCTAAACGGTTGGCGGAGGGTGATTTGAACTATCTGCTGGAAAAGATATCTGTGGTCATTGTTCCTCGGTATAATGTCGACGGTGCATGGAGAAACCAGCGCGGGACAAATTCTTACCGCTACCGTATCAACATAGACCAGAACCGCGACAATCAGGGCTTTGAGTCCGCGATAACAAGAACGATGCACAGACTTGTCAATGAATACGAACCTTTCTTCTTCGGTGATGCCCACGAGATGGGATTTACGACGGGAACGGGCTATGTTAAAGGAGAATCTACAAGATTGACGATAGACTGGAGCGGATATGACATCGCCACTCTTATAGCCCCGATTTACAATCACCCGGAAAAACTGAAGAAATATATAACCGACGTGTTTGAACCAGCGTATCACAAAAACGTGGAAGACAGAGGGTTGAACTGGGCATGGTATACGCAGACTTCTACCACCCCTCCCGGAGAAACCCCTGGTAGAGTAGTAGGACTGCGTGGCTATGTTTCTGCCGACGTAAGAGCAAAGAGTGGCGATGAGATCGTCTGTGTCACAGCTGCGGACGGGGGCGAAAAATATGTCCCTCTGCAAACATTTGACGGGGCGATTGACACGGGAATTACAGATCCGTCTTTCGGCCTTAAAGGAGCCTGCAGTATTTTGACAGAGTCTACGACTCCTGCTATAGGGGTGAATTTAGGACTTCGTGTCGCAGGACATGTTTCGGTATATGAGTCGGTTCTCAAAACAGCGTACGAAAGGGCCGATGAATTTTACGATACAGTATTGCAGGCGCGGGCAGATATGGCGGCCCGCGGCAAAAAAGTTGCCGACGACAACAGGCTGGTTCTTACGATCCATTATCCTGAAGAAAGCGTTAAGCATAATATCCCAGTGTTGACTGCCATTCAGGATGCCGCCACTATGTCATGGTCTGTAAAGCCAGGAGTATTTGAAAGCAAGATGTTCCTTTCAAGAAATGGAACGCCCAATATTTCAGTTGTTCAACCGCGGGCGTATGTAATCAAAGCCAATGATGCCACAATTGCCAGACTTGCACATTCCGGCGTCGTCTTTGAACGTCTGAATAAGGAGAGCGAGATTGAAGTAGAAGCATATACCGTGGATGCGGCGTCTGCAAAGGTGGGCGACACAAACTTGGTTCCTTCGGGAATGAGCGGCTGGAGTGACGCAAAGGTAATAACAGCGGTATCAACGACTAAGAAAAAGGTAAAGTTCCCTAAGGATACATATATCATGTATATGGACCAGGTGCGCGCGACTCATGCGGCATATGCCTTGGAGCCTCTTTCTCTAAGAAACTATGGTAATTATTACCTTTGCATGAAGACTGACATGCCGAAGATCGGAGGAGACCCGGTAAGCGAAGGTTTCTTCAAGGCGGATGTTGGAGACGAGTATCCCGTGTACAGATACATGGGTACGGAAAAGCTTGACAGCTACTCGATCGGTCAGCTTACAGCTCCACTTGCTACGGAAAATTCTATGGTAGAATGGGTGCTCCCATACAGCGCGGCAGAGAAGGACGAGATTGCTGCGGAACTCGGCATGGACGTATTGTGCATAAGCAAAGCGTGGATGTGGTTGAAAGGTAAAGAGTTCACCGCAACAATGCCCGACAGCGCTGGAGATGTGGATTTAAGAGAGGCGCAGTGGTATGCGTATAACTGGAAAGACAAAAAATATGAGAAACTTGCAGCGTCAGATGACGGTTACCAGATAAAAGAGGAGTTCATCGATGATGGTAATAATGTCAAATTGATAGCCGCCTCTGAGAAAAAAGCGTCTGGCAGTAGTGGGGGGTGCAACGCTGGAGCGTTTGCGCCAATTTCCTTACTTTTTATTTCGCTTGGTCTATTGGTGGTCAGGAAGAGATAGAATAACATGAGATTACAAGTACGCATTTTTTCTTTTTCAGAATGCGTACTTGTAATCTGAAAAATGAACTCTATCCGGTGTTCAATTCAAAAAAATTAATTTAACTGAATTAATAATAGCAAAATTCCTTTACATATGCCTGGAATAATTATAAAATAAGCAAGGAGTCTGTTGCTACACCAATACAATATGGAGGTGCACTATATTGAAGAAAGTGCTAGCTTTACTAACATTGGCAGTTGTGGTTTTTGCGGCCGGAGCGGCGTTCGCGGCCGAGCCGATCAAGATCGGCTATCTTGCCGCTCTTACCGGCGACTATGCGCAGTACGGAATTACCGAGGTCAACATGGCCAAGATGGTCGTAAATGACATCAACGCTCAGGGCGGCCTTCTCGGGCGCCAGATCGAACTTATCCCGTACGACACGAAGACGCGCAACGAAGACGCGGTCAACGCGGTCCGCCGCATGATCGAAAGCGACAAGGTCTGCGTAATCGTAGGGGCCAACTCGAGCGGCATCAACATCGCTACGGCGCCGATAGTCGCAAAGGGCAAAACGCCGCAGATCTCCACGGTGGGGACGAACCCGCTCGTGACGGTCGACAACAAGGGACGCGTACGCGACTATTCGTTCCGCATCTGCTTCACTGACCCCTATCAGGGAGCCCTTGCCGCCGACCTTGCCTACAACGACCTCGGCAAAAAGAATGCCGCCATCCTCTATAACGTAGGCTCCGACTACGCGCAGGGGCTTCGCGAATTCTTCGTCAAGAATTACGAGAAGCTCGGCGGCAAGGTAGTCGCCGACGAAGGCTTCCGCGAGACTGACGTCGACTACCGCGCTCAGCTGACGAAGATCAAGAACGCCGGCGCAGACCTTCTCTTCCTCCCCGGCATGGGCAAGGATATGGCTTTGGCGATCAAACAGGCCCAGGAACTCGGACTTAACGTCACGATCGTAGGCGGGGACGGCTACGGTGAATTCATGAACGAGATCGCCGGCGACGCGATGAAGGGGACTTACTGGATCAACCACACTTACCTCGAGGATCCCGAAATGGCTCCGATATTCAAACGCTATAAGGAAGTCTACAATGACGACTGCAAAGAATTCGTAAACGGAACGATGGCCTACGACGCCATGTACTGGGTCATCGACGCCATCAAGCGCGCCGGCAAGGCCGAAGGCCCCGCGATAGCTAAGGCTCTCGAAGCGACAAAGGGACTGAAGCTCCACCACGCGACGCTCACGATCGACCCCGAAACGCACAATCCGCTCAACAAGGCCGGCATAATCCTCAAGGTCGGCGACGACCTTCACACGAAGTTCTACAAGAAAGTGGAGCCGAAATAAGTTTCAAACGTATCTTGCCCAGGGAACAGCTTTGCTGCCGCCCCTGGGCATTTTTTAAGCCCGGCAACGTGCGGGCATAATGAAAGGCTGAGGTGTTGCAGTTGGAGACCTTTATCCAGCAGCTTATAAACGGGCTCTCGCTCGGCTCCGTTTACGCTCTTATTGCAGTTGGCTATTCGCTGGTCTACTCCGTTCTTCTCTTCTCAAATTTCGCCCACGGCGGATTTCTTGTAATAGGCGGCTATATCTGTTATTTCGCGCTTCGCTCGGGCGGTGCGAACATATGGCTTGCCTCTTTTGCCGCTCTCGTAGGCGCGGGCCTTTCGGCGATCGTCGTCGAACGCCTCGCCTATCGTCCGATAAGGGAGCGCACTCCGATTACCCTTTATATGCTCATCGCCTCGATGGGCATGAGCATCGTGATCGAGAATTTGTTCGTCGTTACCATAGGAGGACGCTTCCGTGCGCTGCCTCCGGTAATTCCGACTAACCCGGTAAATTTCTTCGGCATAGCGACCACGAGCGCGTTTGACATTTTGTCGCTCGTGACGGCCGTCGTCTTCCTCGTCGGCCTGCAGCTCTTCCTCGTCAAAACGAAGTGGGGGCTCGCGATACGCGCCGCTTCTTACAACCTGAAGACCGCCGGACTTATGGGCGTCAACGTCAACAGGCTGATATCGATAGTCTTCTTCGTCGCCGGGCTTCTCGCCGGCGTCGGAGGGATATTCCTTTCCGTCCGCTACACCCTCTACCCGCAGCTCGGCGCGATAACGACGAAGGCCTTTGTCGCGGCGGTAATAGGGGGGCTCGGCTCTCTTCCGGGCGCCGTCGTCGGCAGCCTGATACTCGGACTTGCGGAAATGATGACGGCGGGGTTCATCTCCAGCCAGTTCCGTGACCTCGTCGTCTTCGGTATACTCATCATAACGCTGATCGTGCGTCCGACCGGACTCTTTGGAAAGTCCGTCGGCGAGAAAGTGTAGGTGCTGTGATGGAAGGTTATGCCGTAGGTATAGTGACGCTATTGGCCATCAACTGTATAGCCGCCCTCGGCGTGTCGCTCTTTACCGGCTTTACCGGCGTGTTCACGCTCGGGCACGCCGGATATATGGCGATAGGTGCCTACACGGCGGCGATACTTACTGTCGAATATGAAGTGAATTTCGTAGTTGCGATAATGGCCGGCGGAATCCTGGCGATGATACTGGCCTACCTGATCGGCATCCCGACGTTGAAGCTCGTCGGAGACTATTACGCTATAGCCTCCCTCGGACTCGGCGAAGCTATCCGCCTCATCATCGAGAACTGGAACGACGTCACTCGCGGCGCGCGCGGCTATCCCGGGATAGAGGACTACACGTCGATGCCTGTGGCGCTCGCCTTTCTGGCTGTGATGACGGTAGCGATGTTCTTCCTGGTCTACAGCCGATACGGGCGAGCCTTCAAAGCGTGCCGCGACGACTATGTGGCGGCGTCGCTGCTCGGCTTCAACACCGCCCATTACCGCGTGCTGAGCCTCGCGATCTCCGGCTTTTACTGCGGGGTGTCCGGCGCGCTTCTGGCCGGCTTCATGTCCTTCATCCAGCCGGTCATGTTCGACATGGCCAAATCGACGGAGCTCGTCTCGATCGTCGTCTTCGGAGGGCTTGGTTCGATGAGCGGCTGCATGATCGGCACGATGATACTGACGCTCGTCACGGAGCTCTTCCGCCCGATATCGCAATACCGCATGCTCATCTACGGGCTTGTCCTTGTACTCATCATGGTAATGCGCCCCGAGGGCATCATGGGCACGAACGAGCTGACGGTCTCCTATATCAAAAAACTTTTCTCAAGGAAGAACAAAAGGACGGCGCCCGCCGGAGAGGAGGCCCGCTGATGGCAGCCCCGCTTCTTGAACTGAAGGAAGTCAACAAAAGATTTGGCGGCGTTCAGGCCGTCAAGGATATGACGTTTACGGTCGAAAGGGGAGAGCTTGCCGGGCTTATCGGACCGAACGGCGCGGGAAAGACGACGATATTCAACCTCGTCACCGGCGTTTACGACGTGACGAGCGGCAGCATAGCATTTAAAGGAGATAGCCTCAACAAGCTGAAGTCTTACCAGGTCATAAGGAAGGGCATCGCGCGCACCTTTCAGAATCTGCGCCTCTTCGCCGCCTCGACCGTGCTCGAGAACGTCATGACGGCGGCGCAGCAGCATTACCAGTATTCCTTCGCCGAGGCTCTGACTCATCTCGGCCGCTGGAAGGGCATGGAGGCGAAGACGCGCGCCGAAAGCATGGAGCTTCTCGACCGCGTCGGGCTCGCAGACCGCGCCGGGCAGGCGGCGGGAACGCTTCCCTACGGCCTGCAAAGGCGCCTTGAGATCGCGCGTGCGATATCGCTGCGCCCCGAGCTGCTTCTTCTCGACGAGCCGGCCGCCGGCATGAACGCCGACGAGGTCGAGCAGCTCAACGTCCTTATCACAGGGATACACAAGGACTTCGACCTCACGATATTGCTCATCGAGCATCATATGGACGTGGTGATGGCGATATGCCCGCACATCGTCTGCATGAACTTCGGCGCAAAGATAGCCGAGGGAACGCCGGAGCAGATACAGAATCATCCGGACGTCCTAAAGGCGTACCTCGGAGAGGAGGAATAGCGATGGAAGAAAAAACGCCGATCCTTTCCGTTAAAGACCTCGTCGTCAATTACGGTGCGATTCAAGCGCTGAAGGGTGCGTCGCTCGACGTTTACCGCGGAGAGATCGTCGCGGTCATAGGCGCGAACGGCGCCGGAAAGTCGACGATGATGAACGCGATAATGGGAGCCGTGCCCCGCGCGTCGGGGGAGATCTTGCTGGACGGCAGGCCGCTGCCTTCGAAGAGCTACCTCGTCGTCAAGGATGGCGTGAGCCTCTCGCCGGAGGGACGCAAGGTCTTCGCCCCCCTTACTGTGCTCGAGAACCTTGATATGGGCGCCTTTCCGCTCTCCGATAGGGCGGGTATAGAAAAGCAGAAGGAAGAGGTCTTCGATCTCTTCCCGCGTCTGCTCGAGCGTAAGGATCAGTACGCCGGGACGCTGTCGGGAGGAGAGCAGCAGATGCTCGCGATCGGCCGCGCGCTGATGGCGAAGCCTCGCGTCCTTCTTTTAGACGAGCCGTCGCTCGGGCTTGCGCCTATCATCATCAACGAAATCTTCAAAGAGCTGACACAGGTCAACAGGCAGCTCGGCATGACGATACTGATAGTCGAGCAGAACGCGAAAAAAGCGTTGCAGCTTTCGCAGCGCGCCTACGTCATACAGACCGGCAGAATCGTGATGGAAGGAAGATCCGAGGAGCTGCTGCACGACCCGGAGATAGAAGCAGCCTACCTCGGAGGGAAAAAGAAATAAGCGCGCGTAGCTCATACCTATGTCGTCTTTTAACAAGAAAAAGAGCGCCGAAATGGTTCAAAGCGCTCTTTTTCTTGTTTAATAGAGCTAAAATTTTTATATCGCTGTGAATGATTACCTGATAGTGAATGCGTGGTATACTTTATCGACCGGCGGAAAGCGGCAGGAATGCAGGTGCTTTCGCACGTGGGGCAGATAAAACGTTCTCTTTTGGTATGCGCGAAAGGAGCGGTAGTTGTGGATTTTGATTCTGCGCCTGTAATAATCGTTGATTGGAGTGCGCGGTTTTGCTGAATGAGGAGCGGATGCAGTTGGCGGAAATGAAAGCAGACAGCGCTCAGGTGCTGGCCGCAAGGGGCGTTGTGAAAAATTTTGGCGGCATTCGCGCTTTGCGCGGCGCTGAAATTGCCGTAAACGCCGGCAAAATTGTTGACGTCATAGGCGACGGCGGCAATGTAGGACAGTTCGATGGCTATAAATAAAGAGGGGCGCCCCAGCTTTCTGGTCGAAAGCTGCCTGCTTGCCTTCGGACTGCCTTCTGTAGGCGAAGTGGAGCTTGCCCGTGAATGGGAGGCGGCAGGCTCAGGGGATGCTCTCATATGCTGGTTGGAAGACGGTGAGATCGTCGTCGGTACTATAGAGAGATTCCTTTCCTTCCGCTCAGGCGCCCCAAGGTACAAATTTTCTTCCGACTCACTGGAACGGGCGCTGAAAGACAGGCTGTCAGGCGCGCTGACGGCATCAGCGACTATGGAGGCATGTCGCCGCTTCTCTGTTTCGTGCGCCGTATCCTGCGGTATAGGCGGCATAGGCGATGTAAAAGGCGAAGAAGTCTGCTCAGACCTGTCTATGATAAGAGATTCCGGCGTCGTCCTGATCTGCACGTCGCCTAAAGATATGCTGGACATAGAAGCGACCGTCGGATGGTTGCTGCGGGAAGGCGTCCGTGTTCTTGGAGACGGCGGCGATGTCTGCACCGGTTATGTCTTTAACGGACGGCCCGTACGTTTGAGCGGCAGCTGGCGCGGCGGAGACCTTCGTCCGCCTCTGTTGCTTCTGCGCGGCATCGCGGCCGATAAGCGTATGCAGGACGAAGAGATATTAAAGCGTGCGGTCTGCGAAGCAAAAGAGGCCGAACGGCGGGGCGGTTACTTCCACCCGGCCGCCAACGCAGCGCTCGACAGGCTCTCCGGAGGCTATTCGTCGCGGTTGCAGCTCGCTTCCTTGTTGGATAACATCAGATTTGCAGCAAAGCTTGAGCTCAACTTATGAATAAGTAAGGTAGAGACGGAAAAAGTCGAGAAACTCCCTTACTTTTCACGCTTGATTTACAGAAATCTGTCTGAAATTAAGAGATTTTGTGTAACGCACGATCGGCAACTACATTTGCGCACGGTATTTGCATTTTTTTTGATTTGTGTTACAATTTAAATGCTAATTTCAGAGGGAACATCTGGAAGAGTGGGTTTGCCCACTCTTCTTTTGTTACTGGGGGCGGTTTTTTGGAGAAAGGACTATATGACGGTGTGAAGGAGGAGCTGCGGGCCCGCGTTGAGGCGCTTGGGTACGAGTGCGCCGGCGTCGAGCTCGTTTCCGAGGCCGGTGCGGACATCCTGCGGGTCTACCTTGAAATGCCCGGGGGCGTCGATACCGGGGACTGTGAGACCGTCTCGCGCGAGCTGAGCGCCTATCTTGACACGATAGAGGATAAATTGCCGGAGCATTACCTGCTTGAAATAAGCTCTCCGGGAATCGAGCGCTCTCTCTTCAATGCCGCGGATTACGTGCGCTTCGCCGGTAAAGCCGCGAAAATTTACCTCAGGAAGCGTGGAGAGAGCGCCGAGGGGATTCTCGGGGGCATAACTCCAGAAGACGAAATAATGATAGAGACATCCGACGGCCAGCGGAAAATTCCGATCGGAGAGATAAAGCGCGCTCATCTTATCTGCGCCCCGCAGAAGGGGCAGAAAAAATCCTTCAGAAAAATTCCCAAAAAGAAAAAATAAACGGCAGTTTGAAAGGGGAAAAACGGAAAAATGAAACTTGGAAACGATTTTAAAAGAGTCCTCCGGCAGATCGAGGAGGAGAAAGGGCTATCGGAGGAGATAATAGTTTCGAGCCTTGAAATGGCGATGGTATCGGCATATAAGAAATTCAAGGGCGGCAACCATCAGACCGAGGTCTATATCGATATCGAAAATGGAGAGTTCACACTTTACGAGGTCTACGAGGTAGTCGAAGAGGTGAGCAACCCGGATGCCGAGCTGACGCTCGAAGAGGCGAAACGGCGCGGCTACAGCGACGTCGAGGTCGGCGATTTCATCCACGTCGAGGTTTTCCCGGAAGATTTTGGACGCATCGCGGCGCAGACGGCGCGCCAGGTCATCATCCAGAAGCTGAAGGACGCGGAGCGCCAGGTCGTCTACGAGCAATTCGCCGACAAGATCGGCAACGTTATAGCCGGCACGATATTCAAGGCCGAGGGCGATCAGATACTCATTCGCCTGAACGACAAGACGGAAGCTATCATGCCGAAGGAAGAAAAGATTCTCGGAGAAAAGTACATCACAGGTAGCCTGAAAAAATTCTATCTGCTCGATGTCCGTCAGACTACGCGCGGCCCGCGAATCATAGTGTCGCGCACGCATCCCGGACTGCTGCGCAGGCTGCTCGAGGTGCAGGTGCCGGAGATAAAGGACGGCATCGTGGAGATACGCAACATTGTCCGCGAGGCCGGAACGCGCGCGAAGATCGCGGTCTCCTCCCTCGACGTCAACGTCGAGCCGCTCGGCGCGTGCGTCGGTAAGCAGGGGCAGCGCATCCGTGCGATAAGCGACGAACTTGTAGGCGAAAGGATCGACATCATCGTCTACAACAGCGACCCTCTGAAATATATCACTAACGCGCTATCGCCTGCGAAGATCGTCCGCATCGAACCGCTGCTCGACCAAGACCGCTCGGTGACCGTCTACGTGCGCCCGGATCAGCTCTCGCTCGCGATAGGCAAGACCGGCCAGAACGTTCGCCTCGCGGCGCGCCTCACCGGCTGGAAGATCGACATCAAGGTCAAGGAAGAAGAGAAGCTGCCGACGATGAAGGACCTCTTCATGGACATATCAGATATAGAGGCTGATAAGCCGACGGCCGTCGACCTTTTTGAAGATCTGCCCAAGGAAGGACCTAAGAAAAAGAAAGGCAGGAAAAAATAGCCGGCATGGCTAAGCTCGACCATGCACAAACTGCAAAAAAACGGCGCCCGCGCACCTGTGTAGGCTGCGGCGAGGAGTCGCCGAAGCGCGAGCTTCTGCGCGTCGTAAGGGGTACGGACGGCGCGGTCCGCTACGATTCGACGGGCAAGGCGAACGGCCGCGGCGCGTACGTCTGCGCGCGGCGCCAATGCGTCGAAGCCGCGAAAAAGAAAAAGTCTTTTTCGCGCGCGCTGAAGGCGGAAGTCCCCGACGACCTTTTCGACGCGCTGCTTGAGAGGTGCTGCGAAGATGGCTGAGCCGTCGGCCGCGGCGAAAAAAGCTCTCAGCCTGCTTGGACTCGCGCGTGGGGCGGGCGCGCTCTTCATCGGGCAGGATAAGATCGCGGAGGCTCTGAGAGGTGGCGGAGAACTGGCGGTATTCGTGACGGAGGACGCCGGAGGCGGCGCGATGCGCAAATTTCTTGCCGCCGAGGAGAGGGGAAGGCTGAAAATATATAAGTTAAAAAATACCGGAAGGGCGCTTCTGGGGAAGAGTCTCGGGGTGGGCGCGGCCCAGGCCGCGGCGCTCCCGGCCGGAAGCGGTTTTGCGGAAAAGATAATAGCTGTATTGAATGAGGACAGGAGGAGTGATGCCGATGAGTAAAATCAGAGTATACGACCTCGCCAAGATGCTTGAGAAGAGCAGCGGCGAAATGGTGGAGATACTTAAAAATTTAAATGTGGAAATAAAATCTCATATGAGTTCTATAGAAGAGGAGCTTGTTCCAATGGTGGAGAGTTTCCTGAAAGAGGAAAAAGAG
This sequence comes from Synergistes jonesii, assembly GCF_000712295.1. Classification (NCBI taxonomy): domain Bacteria; kingdom Thermotogati; phylum Synergistota; class Synergistia; order Synergistales; family Synergistaceae; genus Synergistes; species Synergistes jonesii. The sequence goes on from NZ_JMKI01000004.1 coordinate 78,193, forward strand.
GCCGCAGCTAAGCCCGCTGTGGAGGAAGCACCGGCTTATCCTATCGTCTATGTGCATGAAGGCGCTTCCGTCGCCGACGTGGCGGCGCTCGCCGGCGAAAGGCCGGGAAGCGCCGTAAAGGTGCTGATGATGGGAGGGCTGATGATGCCGGCCTCCACAGCTGTGGATGAAAGGGCGCTGAGAATTCTCGGCAGGACCTTCAAGAAAAACTTCGTGTTCGGCGAAGCGGAGGAGAAGGAAGCGGAAGAGCCCGCGGCGGCCGCGGGAGTCGAGGCCGAAGCCGTCGTTAAGGAGCAGCTGAAGGCGCGTCCGCAGGGCGGCAAAAAGGCGAAAGAGAAAGGCAAGAAGAAAAAGCGGCTGAGTGAGGGTGAAGCGCCGCGTCCACCCATCGTCACGGTGATGGGGCACGTCGACCACGGAAAGACGACTCTGCTCGACAACATCAGAAAGACCCACGTCACGGAGAGAGAGGCCGGCGGCATAACGCAGCATATAGGGGCGTCGCGCGTCGACTACAACGGAAACACTATCGTATTCCTCGACACTCCGGGACACGAGGCTTTCACGGCGATGCGCGCGCGCGGGGCCCAGGTCACGGACATCGCGATACTCGTAGTCGCGGCCGACGACGGGATCAAGCCGCAGACGATCGAAGCGATGAATCACGCGAAGGCGGCCGGCGTGCCGATAGTGGTGGCGGTGAACAAGATAGACAAGCCCGAAGCGAAGCCGGAGCGCGTGCGCCAGCAGCTCTCCGATTACGGCCTCGTTCCCGAGGAGTGGGGCGGCGACACTATTATGGTCGACGTTGCGGCGAAAAAGGGTACGAACGTCGACGAGCTGCTCGAAATGCTGCTGCTCGTCGCCGAGATGCAGGAGCTCAAGGCCGACCCGAACGCGGCGCCCTCCGGAACCGTCATCGAGGCGAACCTCGACAAAGGCAAGGGGCCGGTTGCCACCGTGATAGTGCAGGAGGGCACTCTGCGCCGCGGCGACATAATCCACACGGGCTCGGCGTGGGGCAAGATACGTGCGATGATAGACGACAAGGGCAATACGGTCAGCGAAGCCGGCCCGTCGATGCCGGTCGAGATTCTCGGCCTCGAAAGCGTGCCGCAGCCCGGAGAAAAATTCACCACGCTCTCGACAGAGCGCGAGGCGCGCGATCTTATATCGCAGAGCGAATTCGAACGCCGCGAAACGGATTTTGGCAAGGCGAAGCGGCTGACGCTCGAAGAACTGTACGAAAAGATGCAGACGGAAGAGATCCCGCAGCTGCGCATAGTCCTCAAGACCGACGTCCAGGGCTCCCTCGAAGCGTTGCATTCGTCGCTTATGAAGATGAGCACCGATTCCGTTTCGATAAACGTCGTCCACGAAGGCGTCGGCAGGATATCCGAATCCGACGTCATGCTCGCGTCGGCCTCCAACGCGATAATAATCGGCTTCAACGTCCGCCCGGACGGCAACGCGAAAAGGGTTGCCGAGAACGAGGGCGTGCAGATAAGGCTCTACCAAGTCATCTACGACATGCTCGACGACGTCAAAGCCGCCATGGAGGGCATGCTCGCCCCCGAGCTGCGCGAACACACGCTCGGACAGGCCGAGATACGCGAGATATTCCGTGTGCCGAAGGTCGGCAACATCGCAGGCTGCCGCGTTACGGAGGGGCTTGTGCGCAGGAGCGCGAAGGTGCGCCTGATACGCGACGGCGTAGTCTTCTGGAGCGGAGACCTTTCGAGCCTCAAGCACTTCAAGGACGACGTGCGCGAGATAAAGGCGGGCAACGAATGCGGGCTGAGCTTTGAAAAGTTCCAGGACTTCAAAGTCGGCGACGTGATCGAAGCCTACGAGATATTGAAAGAAAAGAAAGCGCTGGAATAGTGAAATTCGAAGGCGGAGGACTTGACAATCCATTCTGGATCGCGGCTGCGCGTCTGCTGATAGAGATCCCATACGCGGCGAGCCTCAAGGACAGGAGGCGTGTCGTGCGCTCTCTCACGGACGGCGCGCGCTGCAGATTCGCGGCCTCGGCGTCGGACTTAGGCCCCGATGGGACGCATAAGACGGCGGAGCTCGGCTTCGCTTTCTGCGGTTCTTCGTCCGCCGAACTGCGCGAAAGAATGGCAAATCTTAAAAAGTTCCTCTGCCAGAGGGAAGAAGAGGGAGAATTTGAAATAATGAGATTTTCCCCGGAGGTGTTCAGCCATGGCGACATATCGGATCGACAGGATAAATAAGGAATTCCTGCGCCTGATCTCCGAAATGCTGAGGACGCGCATAAAGAACGACGACGCGGCGAAGGCCGTGCTGACCAAGGTAACGGTCTCGCGCGATCTCAGCCATTCAAAGGTCTACTATACCGTTATAAAGGAAGAGGAGCGCGAGCCCGTGCAGAATGCGCTCGACGCGGCCGCGGCGCCTCTGCGCGCGATGCTCGGCAAGGAGCTCAAGCTGCGCACGATACCGGAGCTGCATTTTATCTATGACGATTCCGAAAGCAGGGCGCGCGCGATGGACGAGCTTCTCGATAGGGTGGCGGCGCTCGACATGCGGCAGGCGGCCGAAAGGAAGACGCAGCAGTGACGTCATACGGCGATAGCTTTGTCGAGGCTCTTGAAAAGCTGAAAAAACACGCCTCATGGGTCATCCTCTGCCACGAAAATCCAGACGGGGACACGCTCGGCTCCGCGTTTGCGCTTTACTCGCTCGGGCGCAGGGAGGGCAAAAAGGTGAGCATCTACTCGAAGGACGATAGGCCGGAGGTTTTTTCGTTTTTCGAATATTTTGACGAGTTGCGTTCGGCTGAAAAACTGCCCCCCGACGAAGTAAAGGGCGCATTGTTGGTCGCAGTCGACACGAGCACGGAAGAAAGATCGCTCGCAAATCTGCCTGAGCTGCTCGTTGCCTGCGCGGACAGCGTGAACATAGACCATCACGGCGACAACGCGCTCTACGCCGCGACGAACCTCGTCGCGCCTAAAGCGTCGGCGACCGCCGAGATAGTCACACGGCTGATGGAGGCTTACGGCGCGGGCATCACTCGCGGCGAGGCCGCCGCGCTTTATACGGCGCTCACGACGGACAACGGCAGCTTCCGCTACAACTCGACGTCCGTCGAAAGCCACCGCTGCGCGGAAATTTTGCTCACTGCCGGCGCCGTTCCCTCCGAGATAGACGATCGCATCCACGAGAACATGACGGAGGATGTGCTGCGCCTCTGGGGCGCGGCGCTGACGCGCACCGAGCTCTTCGCGGAGCGTCGCTGCGCCTTCTTCTGGCTGCGCGGCAGCGAAATATCGGCGGCGCGCGCGACGCCGAATTCTCTCGACGGGCTCGTAAACATGCTGATGCGCATCAAGGGCGTCAAGGTCGCGCTCTTACTCGCCGAAATAGGCGGTCGCAACAAGCTGAGCGTCAGGAGCCGCGCGCCTTACAGCGCGCGCGATATAACTGCGCGCTTCGGCGGCGGCGGTCACGTCGGCGCGGCAGGCGCCAAGGTGGACGGGGATTTTGACGGCGCGATAGCGAGGGTAAGGGAAGAGGCTGAAAAATATGTCCGTGTCGGGAATCCTGCCGGTAAATAAGCCGGAAGGGCTCAGAAGCACCGACTGCGTCCAGAAGATTCGCTCCATCCTCGGAAGAAGCCTCAAGGTCGGACACGGCGGAACGCTCGATTCTACGGCTTCCGGGCTCCTCGTGATCCTCGTCGGCCAGGCGACGCGCCTCTCGAACTTCGTGATGGAGCTGCCGAAGGTATACGAGGCCGAGGTCGCGCTCGGCCGCGGAACGACGACGGACGACGCGAGCGGCGAAACGACGGAGCGCGCTCCGTGGGGGCATGTGACGGATTCGGCGCTCGACTCGGCGCTCTGCGCCTTTTTCGGCTGGCGTATGCAGCGGCCGCCGGCCGTCTCGGCGGTGCACGTCGGAGGGGAGCGCGCGCACGCGATCGCGCGCAGCGGGCGCAGCGTGCTGCCGGAAGCGAAGCCCGTCTGCTTTCTCGACATAGCGCGCCTTACGCCGCTGGACGAAAACGGGCGTGTGCGCTTCCGCGTCAGCTGCCGCAGAGGTACCTACGTACGCAGCTTCGCCAGGGACTTGGGCGGGCTTTTGGGCACGGCGGCGCATCTGAGCGGACTGATTCGCCTTTCGAGCGGCCCCTTTAGCGCGGATAAGGCGAAGCCGGCCGCCGAGCTATTTGAGATGACGCGCGAAGAGCTCGCCGCCGAAATGATTCCGACGCCGGCCCTGCGCCGTATCTTCCCGAGCTACGAGGCCGACCGCGGAGCGTACGAAAAGCTTTCGCACGGGCAGAAAGTTTCGCTGCTCGGGCTGAAGCGCAGGCTGCCGCATCTTGCGCAGCCGCTGCGCGGCAGGGTCATAGTCGCGTCGGAGAAAATTTTTTCGGTCTGCGCCGAAGCACGGCGCGGGGGAAGCTGGGAGCTTGCTCCTGAAGTGAATATATTGATCGAAGGAGACGGGGAGTAATGATCTACGCTCTCGGCGCTTTTGACGGTTTCCATCTTGGACACAGGCGGCTTCTCGAAAGGGCGGCGCGGCGCGCCGCCGAAGGGGGAGCCGGCTGGGGCGTGATGACCTTCGAAGGGCACCCGAGGATGCTCTTAAACGGCGGCGATTTCAAAATGCTTTTTTCGCCGGAGGAGCGCGGCGTCATAGCGCGCAGCCTCGGTGTCCCGCGCATGGAAAGGATACCCTTCACGCGCGAATTCGCCTCTCTTTCGCCGGAGGGCTTCGCCGGCTTCATAGCGGAGCGCTACGGAATCGACGGGCTCGTCGTAGGCGAGAATTTCAGATTCGCGAAAAACCGCGCCGGCGATCCGCGCGTGCTCGCGGAGCTTTCCGCCGAGCGCGGCTGGTCGCTCGACGTGATGCCGTCGTACAGGATCGGCGGCTGCGTCGTCAGCAGCACCGAGACGCGCATCGCAGTTTCGTGCGGGCAGATGCGCCGCGCGGCGGAGCTTCTCGGCTACCCGTTCATGATAAGCGGAGAGGTCTCGCACGGCGACGAGAGGGGCAGAAAGATAGGCTTCCGCACAGCGAACATAGCGATGCGGAAAAACAAAGTATATCCTCCCTTCGGCGTATACGCGGCGCTTGTTTCCATCGACGGCGGCTGGCTGGCGGCGGCCCTCAACGTCGGCGACAACCCCACCTTCGGAGGCGACGCCGAGCCGCGCTGCGAGGCCCATATACTGGATTACGGCGGGGCCCTTTACGGAAAGACTCTGACTCTTTTCATAGTCAGCGAGATACGCGGCGAAATAAAATTCGCCTCCGCCCACGAACTCGCGGAGCAGATATCGCACGACGCGGCCGAATGTTCCATAGCCTGCCGCGGCTACCTGTCGCGCAACGAAGCCGCGATGCGTAAATTTGCCGCTCTTCTTTGACAGTATTAAAATGCTGTCGTATCATTACCAAGTTGTTTCACGTTTCATTCTTGAGGAGGAAGATTTCCCTTGCTGAGACTTATGCGTAACCACACCAAAATAATAATGATAATCGTGATACTCTTCTTCGTAGCCTCCTGTTTCGCGGGGTACGGGCTCTACGTGCGCGGGAACCGCGGGAGGCAGGAAGGAATGCGCGACTACGCGGTAGCGGAGGTCGGGGGAAAGACGGTCATGCGCTCCGAACTTGAAAAAGCCGCGCAGCAAATCTCAGAGCGGTACGGAAACAATGTGACCTCGGCCGACGCGCCGGGAATCAGAAAGGCCGCGCTCGACGGCATAGCTATCGAGGGAGAACTCGCAAAAGAAATATCCGACAGAAAAATAGAGGCGGCTAACGATGAAATAGACGCCGAGTACAAAAGGGCGATGGACAGCTACCCTACGCGCGAGGAGTTCGCCGAATACTTGAAGCGCAGCGGCCGCACGGAGCGGCAGATCAAAGAGGACATCAGAAAGCACATACAGATGCGCAAGCTTTTCGAGTCTCTGGAAAATGACATAAAGATCGACGACAAGGAGACGCGCGCGTTCTACGACGCGACGAAGCCCTTCCTATTCAAGCGTCCGGCCGGCTTTAACGTTAACATAGCGGCTTTCACCGACAAGGCGGCGGCGGAGGAAGCCCGAAAGGAGATAGCGGCGGGCGGCAAATGGGACGACGTCATCGCGAAGCACCGAGCGGCGCTGGAAATGGCGACTTCCTACGACAAGCCGATGCTGATGGCCGAGCAGATGCTGCAGAAGGAGCTGCCCGTGTTGAAGGACTATCCGATGAACAAGGTCACGCCTGTCGAAGACGCCGGAGCGAACCGCTCCTATATAGCGATAAAGCGCAGCAAAGAAGCGGAGCGCGTGCTCTCCTTCGACGAGGCGAGCGCGGATGCCGCGAGCGCGCTCAAGAATCAGAAAATGCAGCAGGCCCAGCAGAAGCTCTTCGGCGATCTGCTGGAGCGGGCGGACGTGAAGATATTAGACGAATCGATATTCCCGTCGAATAGGGCGGAAGGCTCCGCGGCCTCGGCCGATAAAGTCGATTGACAAAAACATTTTGCGAAAAAGGGGCCGTTCACGGCTCCTTTCGTTTATAGGGCGGCGGTTGAAATGAACGTTGAAGAGATATTCGAGCGGTACGAAAAATTGTTGAAAGAGAGCGGTGTGAAAGAGGCTGGCATATACCTTGAGAGCCGCGCGCGCGAGGCGGAAAAGGAAGCGCCCTTGGCGGCCGCGTCGTGCTGGAACGAGCTCACCGGCTACTGGCGCGCCTGCGGCGATAAAGAGAAAAGCTACGCTTCCGCCGAAAGGGCGCTTGCGATACTCGGGGCGAAGCGCCTCGCCGAGAGTCGACATTACGCCGTAGCGCTGCTTAACTTTGCCACGGCGAAGACCGCGTTCGGCGACACGGACGGAGCCTTGGAGCTCTACGAAAAAGTCGAAGAGCTCTTCAAAAAGGCGGAAGGCGTTCCGGATTACCAGCGCGCGGCTCTTTGCAACAGCAAGGCGCAGCTCCTTCTGAAGCGCGGCGAAACGGCCGAAGCCGAGCGCTACTTCGAAGAGTCGCTCGCGCTGCTTGAAGGCATAGAGGACGCGGGAAGCGAGATCGCCACCTGCAGCGCCAACATGGCGTACTGCGCGATGGCGCGCAGAGAACTTGCCGAAGCCGAGAGGAGGCTCGCAAGGGCTGAAAACTACTTCAAGGACGCGCAGGACGACCCGCACGCGAACGTCGCCCTCTCCTGCCGCGGGCAGCTCGAATTCCTGCGTGGGAACTGCGCGGCCGCGGCGGCCTCTTTTGAGAAGCTCGCGGCGGACATCGAAAGGCGCTACGGGCGCAACGCGAACTACGCGCTCGCGCAGCGCAGCGCGGCCAAAGCCTTCGAAGCCGCGGGCGACGCGGCGAAAGCGGCAGACTGCCGCGCACTTGCGGAAAGCGTGCCGGAGCGGGGGGAAAATGACGCGGGGGCTTGAGCTCTGCCGCAGATATTACGAAGAATGCGCGGCGCCGGCCATCGAAGAAAAATTCAAAGGGGTCGCGCGGCGTTTCGCTGCCGGCCTCGCCGGAGAAGGCTCGGAGTGCCTCGGCTTCGACGACGAGATATCGCGCGACCACGACTTCGGCCCGGGCTTCTGCCTCTGGCTCACCGACTGTGACTTCGAAAAATACGGCGCCGAGCTGGGCGCCCTCTACGATCGTCTGCCGAAAGAATTCATGGGCGTCGCGCGAAACACGCAGCCGCAGGGCGCGGGGCGCGTAGGCGTCCTCAGGATCGGCGACTTTTACCGGCGCTTCACCGGCTGCCGCGGCGTCCCCCCGGACGAAGCGTCGTGGTTTCGCATACCGCAGAACTTCCTCGCGGCCGCGACGGGAGGGGAAGTCTTCCGCGACGAGCTTGGAGAATTTTCGCGCATACGCGCCGCGCTGCTGCCGTGCTACCCGCGCGACGTGAGGCTCAAAAAGCTATCCGCGCGCGTCTTCGCGATGGCGCAGGCTGGGCAGTACAACTATCCGAGGTGCGCGAAGCGCGGCGACAGGACGGCTGCGGCCTTCTCACTCGGAGAATTCGCGAAGGCGGCCCTCGAAGCGGCGCATCTGATAAACGAAAGATACGCGCCCTACTACAAATGGCTCTTCAGGAGCGCGCGCGGGCTCCCGCTGCTGCGCGAAGCCGTTGAAATGACCGGCAGCCTCTTCGCGGAAAGCGGCGGGGAGCGCGATAAAATAGAATCTATATGCGCGTGCACCGCCGCGGAATTGAAACGCAAAGGACTCTCCGATTCCGGCGACTCCTTCCTCGTAGCGCACGCGGAGGAGATAATGCGGCGCATAGAGAGCGAATATCTTAAAAGCTTCGGGGTGGCGGCAGGATGACGGAAGATGAAAGAGACGAGCTTATAAAGCAGATAATAGCGCTTGAATGGAAATTTTTCGACAAGGTGCCGAACGAGGGCGGCCGCGCCGCCTGTCAGGACGATTTTCGGACCTTCCGCATAATGCGGGGCAGCCAGTACGCGGCGTGGAGCGACGAGATGCTCGAAAGCTACATGGACGACCTGATGCGCGCGCTTGCCGAGGGGCGGAACCCTCTGACGGAAAAATACGGCTACATGATGTGCATCGCCGCGCCGGAACGGAACGCGAAGCTCGCGGGCGCGCTACCCGTCGTGAGCGCCGCGAAGAGGGCCGCGTCTCTGCGGATAATAGGTGCGCTGGCGCTGCTGAACGACGCGTTTGCGAAAAAATATCCGCGGGTCGCCGGCAGGGCGCGCCCGCTGCGCGCCTCCGGCGAAGATGAAGAAGGCACGACGTCGATGGAGACATATCAGCTCGGCGAGCTGTGGACGTATTCACTGAGGACGCTCGAACTGATGGAGCGTCATCTGGAAGAGTTTGCGAAAAAGGGCAGGAGTTATCCCGAAGAGGTGATAGAGAGCAGCCTTAAACGGAGAGGCTTCAAGAGCCTGAGGGACGCCGAAGACTACCTCGCATCGCTCGGCTTGTAGGAAATAAAGATAAAATCAAGCCGCGCTGAGCCGGCGGTAGTGTAACTTATTCTGTGTAAACCCCTTGCCCCTGGATCGATGTAAGACATCAAAGGGTTACCGTTACTGCTTCAGTATCACCATAATGACATACGCTATCCGGGCTGTCAATGGACTGCAGCCCGGACTTTTCTTATAGGCGTTTAGGGCTATTCCAGATCTCCGGGTTCTATGCGTTCCTCAAAGTAAATGCACAGCTGTGACAGAATTTTACTCCAGTCCCTGTCCCTGCCGGTCCACTTTTCAGTGATGTCCATCGTCGCAAGATAAAGGAGCTTGAGAAGGGCGTCGTCTGAGGGGAAGATCGTACGTGTTTTTGTCACTTTCCTGAGCTGCCGGTTGTAGTTCTCGATCTGGTTTGTCGTATAGATCATCCGGCGCAGCTCATAGGGATACTTGAAATAAGCGGATAACTGAGGCCAGTTGTTCCGCCAGCTCGCTACCGAAGACGGGTATTTCGAGCCCCACTTCTCTTCAAGTCTGTCAAGCCCTTCCTCGGCCTGCTCCAGTGTAGGAGCCTGATAGACACCCTTCAAATCATTCATAAAAGCCTTAATGTCCTTGTAAGAGACGAATTTTGTCGTGTAACGGATCTGATGGACAATGCAGCGCTGGATTTCGGCCTTGGGATATACGGCGCTTATCGCATCTGCAAAGCCTGTCAGGCCGTCGACGGAGATAATGAAAATATCTTCGGTGCCGCGATTACGGATCTCGTTAAGGACACCGACCCAGTACTTGGCGCTCTCATTTCCGCCGACCCACAGGCCAAGGACTTCACGATGCCCGTCCAGTCTTGTCCCAATAGCAACATAAACGGCTTTCTTGACGGTTCGGCCGTCCTGCCTCACATGAAATGCACGGCTCTCA